>CAZSVG010000061.1:0-6540 GCA_964610195.1 uncultured Candidatus Cloacimonadota bacterium
ACGATCGTCGCCTCAGGGATCAAGATCGCCCTTATCACCACTGCTTCCGGTCTCGCTATTGCCATACCGGTGCAGTTTTTCAATAATATGTTCATGAGCTGGGTTGATGGTCTGGTTTTAGATATGCAAAAAGCTACAGAATCTTTAGTGGAGACCCTTGTTCAAAACAAATAGGGAGAATAAATGAAATTTCGCAGGAAGAAAAGAAATTTTGGTGGACTACCGACGGCATCTTTACCCGATGTAGCCTTCTTACTCCTTATTTTCTTCTTAACGACAACTAAATTCGATATCAAACAGGGATTGGGTCTGGTATTACCACCCGCTGCGGAAGAGGGTGCCCAGAGAGTCAGAGTCCGGGAAGAGAATATTGCCCGGGTCCTCATTAACCGCGAAGGAAGAGTCGCCCTGAACGATGAAGAGATATCTTATACCGCCCTGGAAACCAGGATCAGGCAGATGGTGACCGAAAACCCCGATCTGGTGGTCTCGCTCAGAACAGACAGAAGAAGCAGATATCACCATATGATCGATGCCCTCGACAGACTGAGAGCTGCCGGTGCTGAAAAGATATCACTTTCCACTAATTAAGGGGGAAATATGCCAAGACTGCAAGCTAAATCCAAACCAGAAAGTGTTATCCCATCCGGTTCGATGGCTGATATCGCCTTTCTGCTCCTGATCTTCTTTATGGTCTCGACCGTCTATGTCAAGGAGCGGGGATTGCGGGTTATTATGCCGGAAGCGCGTAGCATAGAGAAGGTACCGCGCCGTAATGCCACCACGATCTATGTTGATCGCAGTGGAATGATATCAATAGATGATTTTGTCGTTGATATACCAACAGTCAGAGATGTTATGATCCGAAGAATGTATGAAGATTTTAATACGATCGTCAGCTTCAGAACCGATCGAAACACTGACTATGGTATTATGGCTGATATTTTGAATCAGTTGAGAGAAGCAAATGCCCTGAGAGTATCTTTCGAAGCCAGGCTGAGAAGATAACAAAGGAGGCAAAGATGAATAATAAACAATATACCGATTGGAAAGATGTTGCCGATAGCTTTTATGACAAGGCATTTAGCCTTGCGGTTCTCTTACTGCTCTTTTCCTTTATCGTTTCACCCAAAATCGAGGTGAAACCTTATGTTACTGAGATAAGGGTGACAGAAGCTATCGAGATCCCCCCGGAGATCCGGGAAAGGATCGAACCTCCGGCAGAATTGATGAGACCACCCGTCGAGATCATCATTGACGACGATCTGACTGGTGATGATGACGATCTGGAGATCATCGAGACCATTGATAGAACAACCCTCGATCCTTATGAAGTGATCCAACCCCCCCCGGGAATAGGAACTACCCCCAGATTCGTCGTCTATGACGAACCACCACAGCCGATCAGGCGGGTTAACCCGGAATATCCCACTTTCGCCAGAAGAAGCGGAATCCAGGGACAGGTGGTCCTGGAAGTTGAGGTGCTGAGAGACGGAACTGTAGGAGCTGTTGAGGTTACGAGATCACTTATGGCCGGACCCGGTGGACTGGATGAAGCTGCGGTCAGGGCTGTCAGACAATGGGAATTCACTCCGGCTAAAAGCCAGGGGCAACCCATCGCTGTCTGGGCCAGGATCCCAATAGATTTCCAATTGGAAGGCAATTAATGAAAAAAAAAGAATATCCGGAAAAGTCCCTGAATGATCATCTATTCAGATACAATCCGGTTTGTTGTGAAAATTCAATGAGTATGTCTCAACATACTTTAACATACTCTGTCGATTATTAGGAAGGAGAAAGTAGTATGAAATTAACAAAATTAGTGATTTGTTTCGTTCTTCTTCTGCTGTTCAGCCAGCTTGATATACTCTTTGCTGCTGCAGTAGAAAAGGATGATACATCTAGAATGATGGATATTACCAAATGGCATGATGTCGGGAATATCTGGTTGAGGGTCAGTAACTACGGTTTCTTTGGCTCCGGTAGTAACAGACCTCAGTGGCCATCATTAGAATACCCGGGAGGTAGTGGGATCGACTATCTCTATCAGGGTGCTCTCTGGTTCGGCGCCAAAAAAGTACGCCGGGATATCCAGGGTAGAAGACTCTTCTGGAATACCTGGCCAAACCCCGCCAATGAGAATGATGTGGTGGCAGAAGGGTCAGAGAATTTTGATCCCACCATTCATACCCAGGTTGTGGTTGATACTCTGGTAGCAACAGGCTTTGATGGGGATTATAGTTACTATGAGCTTTTACCCGCTTATTTCCCCTTTGAATCAAATTACCTGGGACCTCAATATGGTGAATATAACCCATATGATCGGGTTATTACCCAGTCTATCAGAACTCAAAGAGCAGGAGTAGATGATGATGGCGATGGCTGGATCGATGAAGATCCGGTTGGTATGGCTTATCCCTTCCGTGTTGCCGGTGAGTTACCAGAGGAGATTCAAGCTCTGGGCGGTGCTTATCTCCATGAACACGATCCGATATTCCAGAGTTCGTTGATCCTCCAGAATATTGATATCTGGTTTCCGCTCGGATTCATTGATCTCGGACAGGACCCTTCAAATGGAATCTTTAATTATACGATGGCCAAAGATGATGACAGTGATGGGATAATTGACGAAGACGGATCACCGATTTCAGAACAGGATTATTTTTCATATTATTACGATTTTAGCCCCTTTACTCCACTTGGTGACCCCAGACATAGAGAGAGAAAACATGGTCAATCGGCGAGTGCCTTCGAACATTATCCTTTAAATATTAAGGTTCGACAGCTCAGTCATCAATGGAGTTACGAATTTATTAAAAACCTTGTTTATGTAGAATTCAATATTACCAATAAGAATCCGGTAGATACCCTCTACGACTGTGCCATGGCTATCTATATGGACTGTGACGTCGGTCCTCAGGCCTGGGATGGAGATGCCAGATCGCTGGATGATGTCAGTGGCTATGTTGCCGGGTCCGGTTATGAGTTTGCTTATACCCGTGATTTTGACGGGGATGGTGGCCTGACTTCCGGTTGGATCGGAGCAAGAGTATGTTCTCCCGATCCTGAAGAGCTCGAATTTGCCTGCTGGGTCTGGACACGCGGAGACGGACCTGATGATCGCCGGCCGAGAAGAATACCACCTCTACCGGGTCTGATCACTTCTAACGAGAAGTATTGGTTAATTACCGGTAGGAATCCCAACCCTGATAAATTCAGGGCATTACGTCCCGAAGGGTGGACCCCCTCTGATAATCCCAACTATGAAGAGCCAACCCCCAATGACACCCGATTCCTATTTTCTTTCTACGGGGACATGCAGGGAACGACCAACCCAACTGCCGGTTCCTGGAATCTGGCACCAAATCGAACAATGAAAATTGTTGTGGCTGTCTTCCCCGGTGAGAATCTGGAAGATCTGAAACGTTCGGCATTATGGGCGAAGGAAGTTTACCGGGTACCACAAACTCTGGAAACGGTTATTTTACCCGATATTGAACCCCACTACTTACCTCCGGAGCCACCGACCATCCCTAAAATGTATGCCGAGTTGGCAGATAACGGTAACCGGATAGATGTTTACTGGGATAACAGATCAGAGTTCACTGTTGACAGGATGGTAGTATCTTCCGAGCAGATAGGATGGCAGGTTTGGGACCCGCGTAGGACGGATAGTTACTTACCTAATTATCCCTTTGGTATTCCGGAAGAAGATTGGCCTGAACATTTTAAGCCGCCGACTAACGAAGATGAATATAATCCCAACGCCTTAGTCAATCCCTGGACAGGGAACAGATTACGTCACGACTTTCAGGGTTATGCCCTCTATGGTCGTTCCGGAACAGGTATCCAGGATAACTGGATGTTGATCGAAAAATGGGATAAAGTTGATACCGAACAGGATGACTTCGATTATAATATCTATACAGATCTTCCACCCGAAGACGAAGATCTTTACATAGACTTCGGTGGAAATATCGGAATCGACAAAGGTCTTCCCAATGAAAAAATAGCCAATGAAGAGGATGCCAATTATTATTACCTTGATGAGATGTATCGTCTCTCTCAGATCGAAGAGGGTCAGACGATCTATGGTTATCACCTTTACAATGATGAATACCTGAGTATCAGCGAGCTCAATGATATCGCTATGATGGGATTGGGATTTGAGGAAGAAGCTCTTATTTTCAAGCATCCTCTGGTTAGACCTGAGATATATCTCGAACTTTATGAAGATGCTTTGATCCCTCTACCCGGTCATGCCGGACAGGCCTCTTTGGCTTCTGATGAAGCTCTGACTGAGCTATATAAGAGAAGATTAGCTCGCAGATATTATCAACAATCTATTTATCATCCCCCGAAAGGCATAGAATATTATATAGCAGTAACCTCCTGGGATAGAGGTATGCCGGACTTCAATCTGGAGCCTCTCGAATCAGGACGTGATGCTGATGCGAACATGAAAGTTCTTTTCCCGGGACCTACTGCTCAATCAAATATGGATAACATCTATGTTGTACCTAATCCCTATTTTGGGTTAAGTGCCTTTGACGGCAGACGGGAAGGGGATATGAAGGGTGACAGGAGTAAGAGAATCTGGTTTGTTAATCTTCCTGAAAGAGCGTCTATCAAGATCTATACTCTGGCAGGAGATCTTGTTGATACGGTCGAGCACTATGGTGCTGTTCAGGAAGATATCATCACAGTCAGCCGTGCTGCAACACATGGTCTAACAGCGAGTGGAATGGCGTCCTGGAACGTACTTTCCCGTCACAATCAGATACTGGCACCGGGAGTATATCTTTACTCAGTGAAAGATCATGCTACCGGCAAAATCAAAGTTGATAAATTTGTTATCATTCAATAGGGAGGAAAAGTGAGAAAACTACATATACTGATAGCTCTAATCGCTTTAATTCCTTGTCTTGTTTTCGGAGCAATATTTCCTAAAACTGGAACGGCAGGGTTACAATTCCTTAAATTAGGGGTTGATGCCCGGGCTATAGGAATGGGAGAAGCTTACACAGCAGTAACTGATGACATATCATCGGTATATTGGAACCCGGCAGGTCTGGCGTTATCGACCAACCATCAGGTCATGTTATCCCATACCAACTGGTTTGCTGATATCAATCATGAGTTTCTGGCAGCTTCCAGATATACTTATTATGGGGTATTCGGTCTGAGCATTTCATTCCTGCATATGGACCAGATGGATATTACTACCGAAGAGGTTTTCGGACCGACAGGTGAGACGTTTTCACCCTATAATCTCGCTCTTGGTCTGACTTATGCCAGCCAGTTTACCGACCGTTTTGCGTTTGGATTAACAGCCAAATATCTGCGGGAGAATCTCGGTTGGGAGTCTCAGCATACCGTGAATGGATATTCGGTTGATGTGGGAACGATCTACAATACCGGCTGGAGGAATCTGAAAGTCGGAATGTCCTTGAGAAATTTCGGTCCTGATCTGGAATATACGATCGACAATGATGGAGATGGTCTCTTTGATGAGGATCCCTTTGACCTGATCGACAATGACGGTGACGGACTGGTCGATGAAGACCGGGAAGAATATCCGTTCAAGCTGCCAATGAACTTCTCACTCGGCATCTCCCTGGATCTCTATCGGAGCGGGATCAATGCTCTGATAGCTTCATTCCAACTCGACAATTGTGTTGACCGTCAGGAGACCTGGAATCTGGGAGCAGAGTATAAGTTGGGTGTTTTTGCCATTCGTGCCGGATATCAGATCAATTATGATGAGGCAGATTTCTCTGTCGGTCTTGGTTGGCGCATACCGGTCAATTTTGCGATAGTCGATCTTGATTATGCCTATACGAGAATGGGCGATCTGGAAGAGAGCGGCTTCATGGCAAAAGCTCAGAGACTGTCCCTGAAGTTACAATATTGAGAGCAGGATGAGAGATCATTCTGAGAAAAGGTAGAAAAAGTAAAATAAGAATAATATCCTAAAGGAGGATTTAAAATGAAAAAAGCCGTATTAATCATTGGAGCTTTGTTATTGACAATGAGCTTTATATTTGCGGATACAATGGAACCAGTTAATCTGTTAAGAGAGCAAACCGTCAATACAAGTAACATAGTCAGAGAGAATCAGAGAAGATTCGTTCCTGATTATGCATTCCATGTTAACCCCTTAAATATCATGGCATCCTGGTATGATTATTTCCCCGGATCCTATGAATCCATTCCCATCCGTGTTCAACCCTCACCGGCCGGTATATACGATGGTGGCGGTGTTTACATTGCCTTCCAGGCTACCCCCGCAGCCGGTGGTGTCAGACGTGTATATTATGTCTATATTGAAGACGGATCGATCACCAGTGGTCCTTCACTGATCGACCTGACCGGAACAGCAGCTGAAGGTTTCCCCGGTATTGATATCGACTGGGAAACAGGGGATCCTTTTGTCTCCTGGCATACTGTCAATCCGGATAACACATTATGGTATATGTGCCCCCTGACCTTCGATCAATACAGTCTGATCGGGACTCCGGGACTCTGGAATACCCGTTA
>CAZSVG010000062.1:0-6467 GCA_964610195.1 uncultured Candidatus Cloacimonadota bacterium
TCCCTTCTTGACCAACTGACCAGAAAATGAACAAAGGTGTCCCGGTTATATCCTCTCTATCAAGATATCCCCAATGTCGGCTATCAGCACTATAATCACGATTATCACCCAGGACAAAATACTTACCATCAGGCACAATAATGGGACCAAAATTGGCTCTTCGATAATTATAATTTCCGGTAAATTGTTCATAGCCACCTTGATGAGGTTCTCCATTTATATAGACGGTTTTATCTATGATCTGGATCGTGTCTCCCGGAACACCAATCACTCGTTTCACAACATTTTTTCTCTCATAATAGGTAAAAAAGGTTTTATCTTTGTTCCAGTATATGGGAGGAATCAACCGAACAAATCTTTCCCGTGGTTCCGGCTCTTCAGGGTCAGCAGGATAACGAAAAGTCACGATATCTTCTCTTTGCGGTTCCGTGAAATAGTATTTTAGTTTATTAGCCACCAGATAGTCACCAATCAGGAGTGTTGATTCCATTGATGCAGTAGGGATCTTGAAATTCTGAAATGTATAATTTCGAATAATCATTGCTACTACAAAGGCAAAGAGTATCGCTTCAGCCCAATCTTGAATCCAATGTTTCTTACGAACTACCTTTTTCTTTTTCTTCATATTTTTTTCCTTAACATTGTCAACTCCCTTATATTGACTCTATTGTCAAGTTAATTGAGTTATCACAAAATGAGCGAGAAAGATCAAATCTTGTCAATTGAGCTTTCATTCCATTCAGGACAATAATATCAGGATATATCTCATAGACACAAAAGGATTATTGTATCAGGTTCATCTGATGTTTATAATACTATAAGCCGATTCTATCCAAACATCAACATGCCATGGTTATACGATCATTATCATTAATAGATATCTTGAACCCATTTTGGGGAGGTGAAATGAGTCTGTTTTTTTTCTCCCGTTTCGGGTTCAGCAAAAAAAGTATTGCCTGTTTTCTTTAGTTAATTATATTTGGAATTTACTGCATAAGTATGCATTATAAAGAAGACTGATGGAGGAATTATGAGGCGAGTTGAGCATCTGGCTTATCTGATGCAATCTTTTAAGCTGGATGATCTAATTATCAAGACACCCATAAAAAATCTATGGACATCTTCTCGCTAGCATAAAGCATTATAATGCAATCAATTGGTGAGTGATTATGCTTAGGTAAAACTTGCATTTAATCGTTCAGGTAAATAAAACAATCGCAAAAAAAGTAGAAGGAATAAATATGAGTGACGAAAGAACTGGTAATGATATAAACAAGGGATTCTGGGCATTTGTGACTGAACATCGTTTTTTTGCTTATTTAATACCAATAATTCTATTAGTTTTACTCCTCGTCATGCTTCTTCGTTTCAATTTTGGCAATCTTGTCGTCAATATAGTTGGTTTATGGAGCATCTTCTTCCTGTCCATTTATATCTTGAAACTCATCCAATACGCAGTCAGGCTCAGAGTTAGAGAAAAAGTATTAATCGCCAACGAAAAAGAATATAAAGCTCTGGCTGATAAATCTCCAGATTTGATAATGCGTTACGACAAGGATTTTCGCCATATCTATATCAATCCGATCTATTCCAGGTATAGCGGAATTGAACCGAGTCAATTGATAGGGAAAACAATTGAAGATTCAGTTGCACTGTTCCCTGGACTGAAATCAGAAATCGTTAAATGGGAAAAAATGATTGAAGAAGTAAAGAATACTGGGGTGAGTAAAAACTTCACTTATCTTTTTGATGGTAAGAATAAGAAATACTATTTTCAGACATATCTGGCTCGAGAATTCGATCTGGAAAACCGCAATTATTCTGTTATTGCCACAATGCGAGATATAACAAAAGAAAAAGATAATGAGTCTCAGGTTGTGGAGAATGAACTGCGATTTAGAACAATTACGGAAAAGTTACCGTTTATACCGGTCATCGGTTTGGATAAAGACAGAAAGATAATCTTCTGGAATGATGCCTCTGTTAAGTCTTATGGACTGAAAAAAGAGCAGGCAATCGGCTCCTTGGTTGAAGATATCATAATCATTCCCGAAGATAAGAAGAGTTTTATAAAATCCTTTGATAAATGGATTAATTCCAACGAGCAAATTCAACCCGAAGAAACTGTTCGAAAAGGAATCAAAAACAGTAAGATCAGGGTTTTTGCTCAATATCTTAAGGTTCTTAATATTAATGAAGAACCGGAATTATATATTCTCGACCTCGATCTGTCCAGATTTCATAAATCTTCAGATCAAACTGGTATAGACAGAGAAACATTGATCTCTCTCTTTAATAATATCGATGAAATAGTTTATATTGCAGATCCAGAAACGAATGAAATTCTCTTTATAAATAAATTTGGATCAGATCATATGGCCGATGAAAGTGTTAACAATAAGTGTTATCAGGCACTTCGGATGAATACAGACCCCTGTGCCTTTCACGGCAAGAAAAAGAAAAATCCGCCACTTGGTAAAACAGAGAGGTGGGAACATTTTGATCCCGAAACTAATTGTTACTATCTAATCACTGATAAAATTATCCCCTGGAAAGATAATAAAAAGGTTAAATTTACTATTATCATGGATATCACCCCTTACAAAAATTTGGAGATGTCTCTGATAACAGAAAAAAACAAACTCTACTCAGCATTGGAGAGTTTTGGAGAAGGGATCATAACTACCGATCAGGTAGGAAAGATAACCCTGCTCAATAAAGCAGCCGAAGAGATTACCGGTTGGGAAGCCAATAAGGTAGAGGGGAAGAAGCTGGAAGAGATTCTGGTAGTTATCGACGAAAAAACCGGAGCACCTTCAGATAAATCTGTCCAGGAATTGATTGAGACCAATACCATGCTTGTTGGAGAAGAAAATCTTCTGATAGTTTCAAAAGATGGAGCAAAAAAAGTTATCTCCATCAACGGGGCACCGATTAATAATGAAGAGGGAAGCATAATTGGAGATATTATTGTTTTCCGTGATGTCACTACCAGAAAACGAAAAGAAGATGAACTGATCAAATCTCAGAAATTGGAATCTCTGGGAACCCTGGCAGCAGGTATTGCTTACGATTTCAATAATCTTCTCAGTACTCTCTTTGGTTACATCGAAATGGCAATGGTCTTCCATAACTCAAAAGAAAAGGTATCCCAATATCTCTCCAGAGCTTTGGGTATTTACGATAGAGCAACAAACCTGACCGATAAACTTATAACCTTCTCCCGACGAGGAATACCTGACAAGAAATCAGTCGATATCTTCGAATTATTAGAAGATACAGCGCAATTTTCACTCGGTGGTTCCAAGGTTCGTTATAGCCTGGAGTTACCTGAAGATATCTGGCTTTGCGATATAGATAGAACCCAGATTCAGCAGGTTTTCAGCAATATCCTGCTTAACTCCCTTCAGGCCATGCCTGATGGTGGATTGATCACAATCAAAGGCGAGAATGTTCCCGTATCAGATGCTCCTGAATGGTCAGGCAAAGCTTCTAACTATGTTAAAATAACTGTCATTGATGAAGGAACAGGTATTCCGGAAAGCTATCTGGAAAGAATTTTCGACCCCTTCTTTACAACAAAACAGCAGGGAAGCGGTCTCGGCCTGGCAACTGCATATTCTATTATTAACAAGCATCAGGGCAGTATAGATGTTTCTTCTGTACCGGGCCAGGGAACTACTGTTGAAGTCTTATTACCGGCATCACAATCTGCTATCCATGATCTTGACTCCGAAGAGGAGATTATCGAAAAATATGAAAGTAAAATCCTGATCATGGACGATGATCCTATTATCTCGGACACCATAAAAGAGGCATTGTTAGATCTGGGATACACTGTCATGAACTGCTCAAACGGTTCAAAGGCACTTCTGATCTATGAAGAAGAGTATCTGAAAGGAGAGCCCTTTGATTTGGTGATCTTCGATCTCACTGTTCCTGGAGAGTTGGGTGGTTTAGAGACCTTACAGATCCTTCGAGAGAAGTATCCGAATATTATCGCCCTTGCCTCGAGTGGTTATCTGGATAACCCGGTGATGACTGATCCCCAAAAGTTCGGTTTCTGTGATAAAATAGAGAAGCCTTATAATATTGATGATTTTATCATTATGGTTCATAAAGCGCTTGGTGACCTAAAAGAATAATGAAAATCCATGCCGGATTGGATTTAGGAGGTTCTTCTCTTAAATATGGTTACGGTAATCTAAATGAGGGTTTATTCTCATTTAATCAGGTTCAACACAAGAATAGTGGCAGAGAAGAGATATTACATCTTCTCTCAACTGCCATAAAAGATATCAAAAAATCATTATCTCAAGAGAAAGATCTGGTTGCTATCTCATTGGGTAGTCCGGGGTATATTAATCGTTCTACTGGAGAAGTTCTGGGGAATTGCCCCAATCTCAACCAGTGGACAGGTACAAATCCCAGAAGATATTTAGCAAATCACTTTTCTATCCCGATTTTTGTAGAGAATGATGCTGATCTAATGGCTCTTGGTGAGTCTCAAATCAATGATTTACAATCGGATACTCTCCTTGGCATTACCATTGGGACAGGCATTGGTAGCGGTTTTGTTACAAATGGCAAAATTTTTCATGGGAGTTCCTATGCTGCTATGGAACTTGGCCATACTGTTATCGAGAAAAATGGGTTATTATGCTCTTGTGGGAAAAGAGGATGTCTGGAAGCATATGTTTCGATCCCGGCGATCGAGAAGCAGGTTGAACAGAAATTCACTTATTATCTAAACATTGACCAGATACTACAGCAAGCTGTTGATGACGAGCAGATCGCTACTATTATTAAAGATGCATATCAAAACCTCGGTTTGGCTATTGCCAATGCTGTTGTCTTACTTGACCCCCGGACTGTAGTTATTGGTGGCGGTTTGACAGAATGCTCTCATTTTAAGATCGAACCTTTAGCTGCTGCCATCAAAGATTACCTTCCTCAACATCATCAGGATAATGTTCTCATCACACAAGCAAAAATTAAAAATAAAGCCGGAGTCTGGGGTGGGATTGTTCTGGCAGAAAGATCACTTCCTATCGGTAATTGATAAGTAATTATCTTACTGGTCTTCCCTTTCCCTTTTCCAAAAGCTTCTTAGACGAACTATCCTCTTCACAGCTTACTGATAAAATCGATTATACTATTCATAAAACCATCAGCCAGAGGTAATTCAGGATTACCATAAGTACTGATGTTCTCCTGTCTATTCAGAGAAGAAATCCGGAACATATGATTCATATCGTCTATGATTTTCAACTCTGCATGAATCAAACTATTGGATAAAGCTCTGGCATCTTCGAGACTGATCTGTATATCTGTTGTCCCCTGAATAATCAATACCGGAATATCCAATTTGGCAATCTCAACGGAAGGATTATAACGCATCATAGAGATCAAGTAGGGTTGGATTTGGGATCGAAATACAGAATGCAATTCTTCACTGACTCTGGGGACTGTTTGACCACTTCTCAGTGAAGCAATAATATCTTCAGCTTCAGATTTGAATGGTTCCGGTTGCACAGCAAACTGCTCGATCAAGACATCTGCCATATTTCTCCCTGCTCCTGCAGCAGATATCAAACCGCTAACCTCCTCTCTCTGAGCTGCAATAATTCCCAATAATGAACCCTGACTATGTCCCAGAAGGACTATTTTTGAAAATCGTTCATCATTCTTTAATAACTTGACCCACTGGA
The DNA here is from genome assembly GCA_964610195.1 of uncultured Candidatus Cloacimonadota bacterium. GTDB lineage: Bacteria > Cloacimonadota > Cloacimonadia > Cloacimonadales > JAJBBL01 > JAHYIR01. Next base: position 5,712 of record CAZSVG010000062.1, read on the forward strand.
CTACATCCTGTATCTTGTAATCGATGCGTAGATCTTCTTCTTTGATCAATGCTTCCCTGCTTCGTCCTATTCCTCGTTTATCATATCTCAACGAGGCAATACCATTATCTCTCAACGACTCTGCTATCTGGCGATATACATATCCCTTTCCGGGGATCATCGGATTGTTTCCGTCTCGGTCAGTCGGTCCTGATCCGGGTATGATAAGGACAACTGGGAACTTATCACCTTCTTCCGGTAACAAAATACTGCCAAAAAGTCTGCCATAGGATGTTTCAACTGATATCTCCATCTCCCCTTCCAACGGTTCCAATTCCAGGGTATCATATCTTACGGCACTTTTATCACCTCTAACCAGATGAAATAAACCGTTCACCCCTGCTTGAGAAAACGTCCCACTGAGATAACCATCTTTTATGCTACCCTGAAAGTTAGCTATAGTTCCCACATCAAGACGAAATGAAATCTCCGGATAATCGATCTGCAGAATCTCTACCTGTAAATCTCGTTGTAATTGGGCCGGGATAGTTATCAATCCTTGAAATTCACCAGATTCTTTTTGAAGCTCCAGATGAATTTCCAACTCTGTATCCATCACTCTGATAGCTCCGATCCAATATCCCAGAAATTGGTCATTATTTGCCAATATGTTCGTTGATAACATGATGATCAATCCAATTGTGATGATAATGGGTATCTTGTGTTTCACTACTCCTCTCCTGCTTTTTCTTTCTTCTCCTTAAGGAAAAGAATATA
>CAZSVG010000063.1:0-6390 GCA_964610195.1 uncultured Candidatus Cloacimonadota bacterium
CAATCAGATCATTAAGCTCCAGATTGACAATAAAGAGATCGAAATGGTTCCTTTTGTTCAGAATATCTTTCGGGATCTGATTCATTCATTTGTTAAGAACTTACGGGGTTATAAACAGGGGAAGATCAAGGTAACTCTGGAATGAAATCTCGGATAATATTATCTGAGGAGGGCGACTCTATCATCAAATACTGCCGTTCTTCAGAAGAATGCGCGAATGAACTTCGAATTTATAATTTGCAGTTAGATTTTACCCCCAAATTAATCAAGATTATTAATGACAACACCATTGAAATCAGCCGGATCAGAGGTAGTTCTCTGAGCGACAAGACGGATTTTAATTTCTCTATCCCCGGTAAATTGCTATCTCGGCTCCATCGATCTTTAAAGTTGGAAGAAAAAGTTATCTGTCACCTGGATACCAATCCTCGTAATTATCTCATTGAAGAAGAGACCGGAGCTTTTTTTCTGATTGATTTTTCGGAGAGTTATTTCAGTCTGCCTGAAAACGACCTGGTTAACTTTCTTCTTTTCTGGGCAGCAATCCTGCCATCAGATCATTTCCAACCGGCAATGAGAGATTTTCTGGCAGGATATGATGCTCCCGAATTGCTAAAGATGAACCATCAGGAGCTACTTTCACAATACATAGATATCTTTGATGAACGAAGGATTAAATACTGTAAAACCCCCGGAACCGTCTTTGAATGGCAAAAGAATAACCGGGGTTACTTATTGAGCAATTTTTACCCTATATTAGCTACAAAAAGAATTTAATAACGACTCTGAGGAGGTAGTATGATTGATAAAATCACACAATTACTGGGAGAGGAGACAGATTTCTTCCTCCAGCACAAATGTAAAACCGTCAACAAGGATAACCTCTATTTACCCGGTCCCTGCTTTGTTGATGAGGTTATGAGATTATCAGACCGACCGGCCAATGTCCTCCGAAATATGCAACTCCTCTTCAATACCGGAAGATTGACCGGAACAGGTTATCTCTCCATACTTCCGGTAGATCAGGGGATTGAACATACAGCAGGTGCTTCTTTTGCACCCAATCCGATCTATTTCGATCCTGATAATATTGTCAAACTCGCTATTGAAGGGGGATGTAATGGAGTTGCATCATCAGTGGGAGTCCTGGGTTCTGTGGCCCGCAAGTATGCCCATAAGATCCCTTTTATCGTCAAACTCAATCATAACCAGCTCTTGACCTATCCGAACTCATATGATCAGATCCTCTTTGCTGATGTCGATCAAGCCTTTGATATGGGTGCTGTGGCTGTTGGAGCAACCATTTACTACGGTTCAGAGGAGAGCAATCGTCAAATCCAGGAAATCTCGGAAACTTTTTCCTATGCCCACTCTCTCGGATTGGTAACTATTCTCTGGGCTTATCTGCGTAATGATGAATTCAAAAGAGATAAGGATTATCATCTGGCAGCTGATCTTACAGGACAGGCCAATTACCTGGCAGCAACAATCCAGGCCGATATTGTGAAACAGAAACAACCTGAGAATAATGGCGGTTTTAACACCCTAAAATTTGCCAAAACTCACAAGAAGGTCTATGAAGAGCTCACTTCTGATCATCCGATAGATCTGACCAGGTATCAGGTAGTGAATTGTTTTATGGGGAGAGCCGGCTTGATTAATTCAGGTGGAGCTTCCGGCGAGAATGATCTGGCACAGGCAGTAAAAACAGCTGTCATCAACAAACGTGCCGGTGGTATGGGATTGATCTCAGGCAGGAAAGCCTTTCAGCGTCCAATGCAACAGGGAGTAGAGTTATTGAATACTATCCAGGATGTCTATCTCTGTAAAGAGGTAACTATCGCCTGATGTGTTGAAAGATTGCTGTCTGGATCATAAAGTTAAAGATAGGTCAGATTATATGAAGACATTGATCTTCTGTTCAGGTGTATTCTTGGATATGGCCTTGCTACAATTCTAATGGACTTGCTTGGCACCAGCAGGATTTCCCCTCAAACCTGAAACCTAACACCTATTTTATTTCTGTTTGTCCGTGCTTTTATCAGTGCTTATTAGTGTATACAATTCCTATGCTAATTCCGGTTCCAGGGCGCTAATCAATTTCTCCAGTAGTTCCGGTTTCTGTTTGATATCTGAATTGAGTAGATATTCCTTACGTTGGTTCATTCTATCTTTAATCACAGTTTGATAGTCGTGCATGCTTTCGCGGGTAGCAGGATTATAAAGATCGTAATATCCAGGAATGATCTTGTCAACACTATCTCTTGTCGGGATCATTGCTCCGGGAAGGATATCCCAATCCTCCCACTGCAGTTGACTCATCAGTATTGCCGTTTGCAGGGTCAGTGAGGTTTGCAGTTTGATGGGGGAAGTATCCGTATCACTTGATTTCCAGTATCTGGCAGAGTTAAATGTGTAGCAGGTAGCTCCGAGTTCCAGGACATTATAAAAAGCCATCACATCCTTATAAAGCTCATACACCCGGAAAGGATTGGCAAATGGTTCAAACACCAGTTTTTTTAACTCATCTTCGGTGACGTTTTCTGCTCTGTTGCGGCGAGTCATCAGTGTTGCACCCATGGCCACAGCGAGATCATTGTTATTATATCTGATAACCGGTGGCAAAGAATTATCCTTCATCAGCCAGGCGATCGCCTTTGGAAAACTACACTTGTTAACCCAGGCTCCCAAAAGATCACGATCAAAGATAGCTCTCCCGTTTTCCTGTCTTACATCCAATCCCAAAGGAACTACCTTATCATCGTATTTGATCAAGGCATGATTCATCACACTGATACAGTATTTCCAATCTGGATGATTGACATTTCTGCTGTCTGTTTTATCGAAGAGGGATGGTTCCCAGACCCGGCATACCTTTCCTTCCAGATCTATTTGAAAAGCATCATCATGTAAAACGACTTTCTTGAATCCTTTGGGGAGGGTTTCTCCATTATCAGCAGAATTGGTATGTGATGATTTACCTGTTCCGGAGAGACCATAAAAGGCAATTGATCTTTTTCCCAGCTTATGCAGATTTTTATCCTCGCATGCTGTAAAATCAATCTCCTTAATACCACCATGGCAAGCAGCCATTCCCAATCTCATCCCTGATGTCCAAGCAAGAGTCAGAGTACCCTTTTTTCTTTCTCCGAAATAACGCATCCCCAGATTGAAGATCACATTATGTTTCTCATCGACAAGTGCCAACTGCGGTGAACCAACACTATGATAGAAAGGATCATTACAGGTCCATTCATTAAACCCGACAATGATAATATCCTGTATATCGATCAACTTGCTTTTGGCATACTCCTCTTTCAGAACATCAAAAGGGGTAAAGTTACATAACCAGTTGAAGACATTGCAAGCATCCGATTCGGTGGTTATAAAAGTCGCTTTGATCATCAGATCAGGATCGAGCCCCAAAACCGCTTCTGCTTTGATAAGGTTATCTTGCTCCAGTTGAAAGATTGCTTCTCTCAGGTCACCTTCCACTTTACGTTGAACATCCTCAGTTATCCGATTATAGAAAATTCTGGCTTTGGCTGTTCTGCCTATGATCTTGCCATGACAGTCGTTGAGCACCTTTGCTCCCTTGGGTAGTCCGTACTTATCAATTATCGGGGCATAGACATCCAGATCGGTTTTGGAAACACCGGGCTGCCTTAAAGCCAATTCATAAGCCTCTGCCACACTGACCAGGTGTACCTTGGGATTCAACATCAGAGTCTCAGCAATAGCTCTGACTTTAGACATATCCTTTATTTGAGGATAGAAATTATAACTGTTCATGCTTGCCATTTCACAAACCTCCCGTGAAATAAGAAATATATCATATTATAAATAATTTATTGATCCTTAAAAAACTTGAGTGATTCAGTGCAAAATCAAACTCGGTAACCATAAATACTACCATTCTCTCTAACAAATATATTCAAAAATTATCTCGTTCTTCTGATCTTTAGAAGCCCAGAAGTTCCTTATCAAATCAAATTCCTGTAAAAAAAGAAAAATAAAAAGCAGCCGTTAAGCTGCTTGATATCTGATTAATCATCATTAATTCATTATTCCGGAACGACACTGACGAATTTTCTGCCGGAGCGTTTGGTTTCGAATTTAACATAACCTTCTGCCAGGCTAAAAATAGTGAAATCTTTCCCCAAACCGACATTTTTTCCGGGATGAAATTTCGTCCCCTTTTGACGGATGATAATATTTCCGGGAACTACAAATTGTCCGCCAAATATTTTAACACCCAGATATTGGGGGTTACTGTCTCTTCCGTTTCTGCTACTACCTACACCTTTCTTATGTGCCATAATAACTTCCCTTTATTTTAGAATATCTTTGATCATGATCTCTGTGAAATTCTGACGATGACCGTTTTTCTTGGCATAACCTTTACGACGTTTCTTCTTGAAAACGATAACCTTCTTATCACGCTTATGAGCTACAACCTCGGCAATAACTTTCGCATTATCGACCAGTGGTGTCCCTATCTGGATATCTTCGTCGTTACGAAGCATGAAAATCTCATTTATCTCCAGTTCACTCCCAACTTCCTGATCTGAAAGATAGGGAACCTTGAGAAGTTTATCCTTCTCGACTTTGTATTGATTGCCTTTAAAATTGACTATGGCGTACATCAATCTCTCCTTATTTTTTATCTGCTATCCACAGAAGTGAGTTTCAATTTTTTCTGCAGGTTTTTTTTGTCAAGCACTATATACGATTGTCAGCTCTTTTTTATTATTATCATGTAAGATACGATATTTATCCATGCTGATCTTATTGTCTACTTCTAAATTGACCCGCGGCTTGATCCCATTGAAAAAGTTGGAAATGGAATCCAGATATTCCTTAACTGCCGGATGAACGACCAGGGTTATCGGCTTGTTCTTCACGTAATATTCCGCTCTTTCCAGGCTACGGTGAATCTTCATGGCTATTGCTTCTCTCGATAAAACCCGGCCTGTCCCGTTACAGCACTGACAATGTTCTGAATAGGTATTCAGCAGACCCGGTCCTGTTCTTTTTCTGGTAAGTTCCACCAAACCGAGAGGTCCGAAGAAGAAAGCCTTTGTTTTGGCACGATCTTTTCTCAAATGCCTTTTCAGCATCTCAAAAACTTCATTTTTATGAGCTTCTGAACCCATATCGATAAAGTCGACGATTACCATGCCGCTCAGGTCACGTAACCTCAACTGCCTGGCCAGCTCAACAGCCGCCTCCAGGTTGGTCTTTCTGATGGTAGTATTATAATCTCTGTTCCCGGTAAAACTTCCTGTATTAACATCTATTGCCACTAATGCTTCTGTCTGTTCAATGGCAATATTACCACCGCTGGGGAGTGGTATGTGGGCATGAAAGATCTTCTGAATCTCCCTTTCGATTCCGAAAGCATCAAAGATCGGAGAATCTTCATCATATAGTTCAATTCTGTTGACCAGTTCCGGAGAGACATCTTTTAACTCGGTAATCAGTTCCTTCATAAAATTTTTATCATCCACTACCAGTCGGTCAACATCAGAATGGAAATAATCCCGGATCAGCTTACTGGCCATATCATTTTCATCATAGATACATGATGGAGTTGGCTCGGTATTGATCTTATGCTCGATTAGTTTCCATGATTTGTATAATCCCTGATATTCGTTGAGGAAATCCTCTTCTGTCAATCCTTCTGCTTCTGTCCGAACAATCAGACCAACCTTTTTATCCTTGATCTGATTCAGGATCTTCTTGATTCTCTGCTTCTCACCAGGGGAATTGATCTTTCTGGATAATGCTATCTTCGATTTATTGGGGAAGAGAACCAGAAATTTTCCTGGTATTGATATCTGTCCGTTCAGACGAGCCCCTTTGCGATTTATGGGACCTTTCTGAACCTGAACTATTATCTCCTGACCTTTGGTCAGAAGGTCGGTAATTTTCTTAGATTCCTGCTCCGAATATGATTTCGGAGCACTATCGCTTTCTATTAAGGCAAAAAAATCGGTTACAATATCGGAATAATGAAGAAAGGCAGTCCTTTCCAGTCCGATATCAATAAAAGCCGCTCCCATGCCGGGCAGGATATCCTTTACTGTCCCTTTGTATATATTGCCGATGATGTTTCCTTTGTCCTTAGTCTCGACGAACAATTCCATCAAACGACCCTCCTCCAGTATAGCGAGCCGCTTCTCGAGGGGATGAATATTGAGTATAATTTCATTCATTGTTAATTCTTCTCCAATTGAAGCAAAACATATCTATCGCTAATTACGTCAAGATTTTTCGTTTTTCCTTGACATCAGCAACTCCTCGGAAATTTTGACTGAAGCTAAAAATTTTTATTGCGAGGTGGAGCAGTCTGGTAGCTCGTCGGGCTCATAACCCGAAGGTCAAAGG
>CAZSVG010000064.1:0-6365 GCA_964610195.1 uncultured Candidatus Cloacimonadota bacterium
TTTAAACTGGGTTTCGAAGAGACCTAGGGTATTGGGATTGGTCAGCATAAAACCGGCAACCGAATCATCGATAAGCTCTCTCAGGGCTTTCAGATCAACACGACCCTTACTATCTGATTTGATTTCTATCGTTTCATAACCAACGAGAGCAGCACTGGCGGGATTAGTTCCGTGAGCCGAATCGGGCATGAGGATCTTCGTTTTGTTTTTATTCCCTTTATGTTCATGATATGCCTGAATGATCTTCAATCCGGTAAACTCTCCCTGAGCACCGGCAACAGGTTGCAATGAAACTCCGGTAAAACCGGTAATCTCGGCAAGATCATTCTGTAACTCATTCATAATCTCCAAAGCTCCCTGAACAGTATCTGTCGATTGCAGTGGATGGATGTTCAAAAATCCACAATTACGAACCAGAGTTTCGTGCAATTTCGGATTATACTTCATAGTGCAGGAACCAAGAGGATAAAACCCTTTCTCAATACAGTGATTCATGTTACTTAACTCTATAAAATGCCTCATGACGTCAAGTTCACTGACTTCCGGCATCTTGAGCGGGGTCTGTCTCTGGTATTTTTCGGGGAGACAATCTGTATGCTGTAAATCGATATCATTCTTTGACAGGGTATAACCCTTGCGACCCGGTGAGTGTTTCTCAAAAATTGTTTTAGCCATTGTTAACCTCCCTTAAAGCATTGACTAAATCATCAAGCATTGCCCGGTTTTTCTTCTCTGTGACAGCAATCATCATGGCGTCTTTTAGTCCATAAGGTTCCATATCTATTCCCGGAAAGATACCCTTGGGGATGAGCTTATCATTTATTAACGCTGGTTTGACGTGAGTTTTAACAATAAATTCCTTGAAGAAGGGGGTTGAGAACATCAATTCATAACCGGGTATCTTAGCAATCTCGGCAGCCAGATAATGAGCCTTGGTAGTCGAATGCTTTGCTACTTCAATCAAACCCGATTTACCCAGCAGACATAAATATACCGTTGCTGCCAGGGCACAAAGGGATTGATTACTACAGATATTTGAGGTGGCTTTCTCTCGTCGGATGTGCTGTTCTCTGGCTTGTAAGGTCAGGGCATATGCCCTCTTACCATCTTTATCAGTAGTACCACCGGAGATTCTGCCCGGCATCAGTCTGGCCAGACTCATTTTAGTGGCGAAGAAACCGAGAAGAGGTCCTCCATAAAACTGACTGTTACCCAAAGCCTGACCTTCACCAACAACTATATCAGCATTATATTCAACAGGGGCGTTCATCACTGCCAGGGAAATTGGATCAACAGCAACGATGAATAACAGGTCTTTGACCCGATCAATTATTTCTCTGATGCGAAAAGCATCTTCTATATTACCGTAAAAATTGGGAGTTTGTAATACCAGACAACTTGTCCGCTCATCGACCAGCTTTTCCAACTGATCAATATCGACGACACCATCATTCATGGGGGCGATAACCAGTTCTATGCCGATTCCGCAGGTAAAAGACTTAATAACCTGCAGATAGGAGGGATTGATTGTTCCCGCAAGAATAGCTTTCTGCCGTTTGTTTTTCCGGATTGACATCAAGATTGCTTCAGCCGTCGCAGTAGCACCATCATACATACTGGCATTGGCTATTTCCATCCCGGTAAGTTCACATATCAGGGTTTGAAATTCATAGATGTGCTGCAGAGTTCCCTGACTAACCTCTGCCTGATAAGGGGTATAGGAGCTATGAAATTCGGGACGGGAGATAATATGGTCAACAGCCGCCGGGATGTAATGATCGTAGATACCTCCACCTAAAAATGAATTAACCTTACAGGTGGAGACATTTTTGTCAGCCAAACGGGCAATCTTTTTGCTTATTTCCCACTCGGAGTAAGGATTTTCCAGATTCAAAACTGCAGTTTTACGAAATTGCTCGGGAATATTGGCAATCAGTTCTTCAAATGAAGAAACACCGATATCCTGTAACATCTTCTGCCGTTCTTTATCTGTATTAGATATGTATGGCATAATGAACTCCTTCTTTTTTTTATTTATGTCCTTGAAAAACAGATTGAATTTTTTGTCAAGCAAAGCGGAAAGTAGTAAAAAGAGTCAAATCTGAAAATGCTATGACCATTTTTTTGTTGGTAATGAATTAAACTAATCTGCAATATCAGACCAGACCACCTCTCTTTAAGTTAACGAATATGCTTGACCGAAAAATCCTTCATTAAGATGATGAATTAAAATAAAGATCGTGGAGGAACTATGTCTAAAAAAATACTGGTAGCAACCGAAAAACCATTTGCCCAGGCAGCCATCGATGAAATTAGTAAGATCATCAGTAATGCCGGATACTCCGTTATTTTATTGGAAAATTATCAGGAAAAAGAAGATCTATTAAATGCTCTTTCTGATGTCAACGCAGTTATAGTCCGCAGTGATAAGATGACTGCAGAAGTAATTGAAAGAGCTCCTCACCTGGAAATAATAGTTCGCGCCGGGGCAGGATACGATAATGTCGATCTGGAAGCCGCCACTAAAAAACAGATCGTAGTGATGAATACCCCGGGACAGAATTCCAATGCTGTCGCTGAACTGGCTTTTGGGATGATGCTCTATCTGGCTCGCAAAGGTTATACCGGAAAGAGTGGGACTGAATTACGAGGTAAGAAGCTCGGTATTCATGCCTATGGTAATGTCGGCAAATATGTAGCTCAGATCGGTAAAGGTTTTGGCATGGATATCTATGCTTATGATCCGTTTGTCTCTGAAGAAATTATGGCTAAAGAGGGGATCAAATCGATTAAAACAGTCGAAGAACTCTATAGCAGTTGTGATTACATCTCGTTACACCTTCCCAAAACTAAAGAAACTGTCGCTTCGATCAATTCCAATCTGTTCTCTATAATGAAGAAAGGTGCTGCTCTGATCAATACAGCCAGAGCAGAAGTGATTTCCGAACATTGTCTGTTACAGATGTTTGAAACACGACCCGATTTTAAATATGCATCCGATATTGCTCCGGAATGCAAGGATGAGATAGCAGCCAAGTATGAAGGGAGATTTTTCTTTACTCCCAAAAAGATGGGAGCCCAAACTGAAGAGGCCAATATAAATGCCGGTATTGCTGCAGCCAAACAGATAGTCAACTTCTTTCAAAAAGGGGATAGAACATTTCAAGTAAATAAATAGAATACACAGACTGAAGTCTGCTTAACAAATGTCATAGAACCTAAATAGAGTAGGGATAATGAAAAGTTATCCCTACTCGATAGCACAGACTAAAGTCTATTTTAAACATGGAGGAGATGTGAAAAAATATTATCTAATAGTTACAATAGTTGTTTTGATTTTACCGGGTCTGTTTGCCAACCAGGGTTTAAATGTACGATTGGGATTTCTGGCCCCCTCAGGAGCAAAAACCGGTATTTTTCCGGGTCTTACTTTTGGCTATAATATTGATAATATAGTCGATATGGGTATCGGATTCGATTACTATTACAGTAATGACCGGGAAGTTAGGACTATCTCCGTTTCTGAAACTCCCGGGGGTAGTACTATCGTTACGAAAAGTATCGGTTCCGACATAACGACCTATTATGTTCCTTTGATGGCCATCCTTAGAGTTGGTGTCCAGACAGAATTGCCGGTTATCCCCTATGGAGGAGTAGGTTTGGGTTGGGGTTTTCTCTGGGAGAAGGTCTATATTGCAGCTGATGATACAGCGGATCCCCCGAATGAGCAGATTGATGAAGTAAACTTCTATAATGGTTTCAACTGGAATGTCCAGTTAGGTGCCAAGTATCCTCTAACCTCCAATGTTAGTGTATACGGAGAAGGTTTTTACAATGGTGGTCTGATGAAGAAGAATATCCAGCGGGATGCCCTGGGAATAACCTGGGATGAGATTAAAATGTCCGGCATAGGTTTACGAGCAGGTCTGGAACTACGTATATAACAACAAGATATCATTAAATGGTCTGTTTGATTAACCCGGCAAAACCGGTAATTCCTCAACTTCTCAGGGAAGTCAGAAAGGAAGTACTTATGTCGCAACCTGGTTATATCGTGATCGAGACCGATAAACCAGAGATTGCTGAACAGTTTATTTTTCCCGGGATAGAAACTATCGTTGTTCTATCTCCGGAAACACAAATTATATCAACTGATGAGCCATCTCAATTCAAGGAAAAATTGGAGCAAAAAAACATCAAAGTAATCAAAGGTAAGCACCTGCTACAAGAAGCTCCTCACTCTTCATCACAGAGATACCGGACTATTTTTCCGGTAGAAATAATGGCTGCAACTCTGGCCAATCTGCCTGAAAGTGTAAAATGGAGTATAGAAAATGCTGTTTGGGCTGTTGATCTGAAAGCTATTCCTCCGGGTTCTCTTGTTATATCAATAGCCGGGACAGATCACATACCCGATACGGCAATTCTGTTAGAACCCGGAATCAGCAAGAATATCATAGATACCCGGATTGTTAAAATTATATGTCACCCCTACAGAAGTGAATTTTAGAAAAAGGTTAGAAGTTATGAGAGAATTAAACATTGAACAGGAAAAATCACGAATAGTAAAGTTTATCAGAGACTATGTTGCTGACTCCGGCAAAGCGAAGGTGGTCCTCGGTCTATCCGGGGGAATAGATTCCTCTGTTGTTGCCGCACTAAGTGCTGAGGCGTTAGGGAGTAATAATGTCCAGGCGATTATTCTGCCTTTCCGGACCAGCAAGTCGGAACATGTCCATGACGCCCTGAATCTTGTCGAGAAGCTAAGAATTCACCATCAAATGATCAGTATCACCGGTCTGGTTGATTTCTATTTTTCCGAATACGAGCCAGAAGCCTCTCTGATCAGGAGAGGAAATTTTATGGCCAGAATCAGAATGTGCATTCTGTACGATTTTTCTGCCGCTTTTAATGCCCTGGTTATCGGTACCGGTAACAGATCGGAATTACTTATCGGCTATACAACCCAATATGGTGACAATGCCTGTGCTTTTGAGCCGATCGGGCATCTCTATAAAACAGAAGTAAAGCATCTGGCAAATCTCCTCAATATTGATCAAAAGATTATCACCAAAGCTCCCACTGCCGATCTATGGAATGGGCAAACCGATGAGGATGAGATCGGATTGTCTTATCAGATTCTTGATGAGATCCTTCATCTTCACTGCGATAAAAATATGACTGAAGAGGAAATTATTCAACAGGGGTATCAGAAATATGATGTTCAGAGGGTATTTGATTTGCATAAAAGATCGGAATTTAAGAGAAAATTACCACCAATTCTTGACGAGGTTGCATATTGAGTATCAAAATCGCTGAAGCCCATCGAAAATGTAGATCATGTAATAATACCAGAGCCCAGAGATACTGTCCGCGTCTCGGCAAGGATATTTGTTGGAAATGCTGTAACGATAAACGCATAGATCGTCAATGTCCTTTAGAGTGCGCCTACATAATCCAGGATAATAATGATGTCAGTCTGGAAAGCATGCATAAGAGAGTTAAAGTAGATTCTTTGAAGGAGTTAACTGATCTGACCAGGAGATTTTTTAATATCTGGTGTGAATCACCGGCTGTTGCTTTTGGTGATCAGATTCCGGTTGAAATGACTCAAACAGAAGAGGGTAGAAAAACTGTGGAAAAATATCTCTCTTCGATCAAGCAGTTTTTAATACTTCCGGAAGGTTACATCGAGAAGAGATTAAATCTGCAACCTAACTTTTTGAACCAGCAAGTAGATGGTTCTGACTCTTCATCTTCCGTTTTAGCAGTTAATTATGAGAGTTTAGCGGAGAAATATCTGGATAGAATTATTACCCATGACTGGACCGGTTCAATTGAACTCATGTTTGATCAGGATAAATATAAAGATCTGTTCTATCGAGAAAACTATATAAATCGCCGGGAATCAAATCGACTTTTAAGAAAGCTTTCCTCCTATCAATTACTTCTTTCAGCAGTATCAGAGAACAGAGAGGAGGCGATGGTATATTTCGAAATCGATCAGAAATACGACCTGACCCTGATTATGGGTTGTAAAAAAGAAAGATGGCTGGTTAAAGAGATCATTATCGGTAGTCCCAGTTTTTTTTACGGAGAACGGGAAGCGATTGTCCTGATCTCAGGTTATATCTCTCAACAGGAAATGAATAAAGCGAAGGAGTACCTGGAAAAATATAGAGAAATACTAATCGATTCTCCCGATTTACACTATCTAAATGGTCTATATTGTTTATTAACCAGGGATTATCAAACCTCGCAGCTGTATTATTTGACTGCTGTAGAGTTAGATCCTGAATTTTACGAGTATAAATATAATCTTGCTCTTGTTTATCAGATGTTACAAAAATACGAGTTGGCCAAGA
>CAZSVG010000065.1:0-6286 GCA_964610195.1 uncultured Candidatus Cloacimonadota bacterium
CTTATCGGTCTTTTGGAAGTGATAATTGGTATTTAATGTCAATGTCAACTCCTGCAAAATAATAAGACTTATTGTCTGATTAGGGTGTTTAGAAGAGTAACCATTTTTTCTGCAACTTGGGTTCCATAAAGTTCCGGATAACTGCCCGGTTTATCATGTTGGATTATTCTTGCCCTGAAGTCTCTCTGGTTGGGATTGATCAGGATATTCCATCCCGCTTCGACGGTCTCAATCCATTCAGTTTGATCACGGATAGTGGCACAGGGGATTTGTAAAATAAAGGCTTCTTTCTGAATCCCTCCCGAGTCAGTAATGATCTTGTGAGCATTCTTCTGTAAAAAAATAAAATCTATGTAACTGACCGGAGATATAAAGATTATTCCGGGGTATGCTTCGGTTAGTTTTCTCTTCTCATAATTGGAAATAACTTGCATCGTCCTGGGATGGACAGGAAATAATACCGGAAGATCAAGATCGTTCAATTTTGAGAGAAGCAGGTTCAGCAAAGGATAATTATCAACGTTTTGCGGTCGATGAAGAGTCAGTAAATAATATTCACCAGGTTTAATCTTATATTGTATGAAAAGGTTTTCTCGTTGTTGGGTCTTATCCAAAACCATATTTAATGAATCAACCATTATATCACCAGTAAGGTAAGATTTATTTCCTAAACCTTCAGTATGAAGGTTTTTCATAGCTGTTTCTGTCGGGGCAAAGAGATGATTGGCAATATGATCGGTGACGATACGATTAATCTCTTCAGGCATTTGACGATTAAAGCTTCTCAGTCCCGCTTCTATATGTAGAACTGGAATATTTAGCTTGGCAGCAGCCAAAGCTCCTGCCAGAGTGCTGTTTGTATCTCCAAAAACTACTACCAGGTCTGCCTTTTCATCTATCAGGGTTGATTCCAGCTTAACCAGCATTCTCCCGGTTTGTTTGCCATGAGTATCCGATCCGATCTCCAGATGATAGTCCGGCTCTGGTATTGATAGGTCTTTAAAAAAAGCTTCCGACATATTGATGTCATAATGCTGACCTGTATGGATGATTATCTCTTGATGAAACTTTCTCAACTCCATCGAAAATGGTGCCAATTTAACAAATTGTGGTCTGGCTCCTACTATCGATACTATCTTCATTTATTCCTCTCTTTCCATATTACTGTAACAAAAATTTCAGTCTGTGTCTCGCTCTATTTTCAAACTGACCGATGAAGCTGATAAAGATCATGTTCATATTCATGTTCGGATCTCTTCCGGGTTAATTCTATTCTTTAATAAACTGTCTACAGTAGGGATCTTTTGTTCCCAGAAGATCTTTATAATCACCTTTGTATTTTATGTTTCCATCATCAACAACCACCATAAAATCTGCGGTCTTAGAGATACAATTGACATCGTGGGTTATGATAACTGAGGTATGTTGGTATTTCTTCTGTAATTCCAGGATTAGATTGATGATATCCTCAGCAATAAGTGGGTCGAGTCCTGTGGTCGGTTCATCATAGAATATATATTTAGGATTAAGAATTATTGCTCTTGCCAGGGCTGCTCTTTTTTTCATCCCACCACTCAATTCTGACGGCATCTTTTGATGGACGTCATACAATCCCACCAGAGAGAGTTTCTCATTCACAAGGGCAGAAATCTCGGTCATCGAAAAACAAGAATGCTCTACTAAAGGGAAGGCAATATTTTGAAAAATGTTTAAGGAATCAAAAAGGGCCGAACTTTGAAAAAGTAGAGCCATCTTTTTTCTTATGCCATTTAAATCATCTTCACTAATGGCAAAGATATCTGTTCCGTCTATGACCACCGTTCCTGAATAGGGCTTTATCAGACCCTCTATGGTTTTTAAGAGAACACTCTTACCACTGCCACTTCTCCCGGCTATCACGGTACTTCTTCCTTCTGGAATTGATAGATTGATATCTTTTATTATTTTTACACCGTCAAAAACCACTGACAGATTAATTATTTCAATCATTATCAACAACCTCGATTCCATCAAATAAGACTCGTTGAGCAAGACAAGAAATTAAATCACCTTTACTGACTTTGTCACTCTTCAGGTAGATCCTGACATAATGGTTGGAGAGAGCAGTCCAATGGTTTCCCCTCTTCTGTTCAAGGACTCCACTGAGTTTGATCTTATTTTCTACCAGAAAACTGAGATACTGTTGTCGTTTCTTTTCCATCAATCCTGCTAATTGGTCACATCTCGGCTTAACTTCTGCTGAAGTCGGGATACCGGGCATATGAGCTGCTTTAGTCCCGGGTCGACGCGAATAGGGGAATATATGTAGATATACAAGAGGTAGTTTCTCAATAAAAGAAAGGGTTTCCTGAAAATGGATCTCTGTTTCACCCGGAAGACCAAGAATAACATCACTACCCAAAGCTATATCGGGGATATGTCTTTTTAACTCAGACAGTAAATGAGAATATTCCTTCGTATTATATGGACGCCCCATATCACTAAGGATTCTGTCTGAACCACTCTGTAAAGGTATGTGTAAATGGGGACACAGTTTTTGACTTTTAGCAAAAAAAGCGATCAGATCTTGAGATATTAGTTGTGGTTCCAATGAACTCAATCTTAGTTGTTCAACTTCTTCGATTTCTTCTATCTCTGAGAGGATCCAGGCAAGATTAATGTTTTCTTCAGGAAGATCTTTGCCATATAAACCAAGATTTATTCCGGTAAGGACGAATTCCCGATAACCATTTCGGGTAAGCTGCTTGATTTGGGAGATGATATTTTCCGGCTTTCTACTGCGAGGTTTTCCGCGAGCCAGGGGAACAGTGCAATAAGAACAGAAGTAATCACAACCATCCTGGATCTTGATAAACGCTCTTGATCTCTCAAACAGAGAATCTGTATACTGCTCAGCAAAGTTAGTAAAAAGGGCAGGATCATTTCCGAAAGATGTCTCATGTTCATCAAGATAATCATAGATCCGATTTTTCTGATTATTATCGACTACCAGATCTATTTCACCCATCTGCAAAATCTTTTCTCGGTTAAGCTGAGAATAACAGCCGGTAACAATTATTTTTATCCGCGCATTTTTCTGTTTCTTTTCAAGGGCATGTCGAATGGCATTACGGGACTTATAATCGGTTCTCCCGGTTACTGTGCAGCTATTTATGATATAAACATCAGCGTCCTGATTAAAGGGAACGGTATCGTAACCCTTGAGCTGGAAGTCATTTGCAATACAGGCTGATTCGTATTGGTTAACTTTGCAGCCGAACGTAGCCACAGCTACTTTTTTCAAAGTGTTGATTTTCACAAAAAACCAATAAGACTAATAGCCTGTTATATCTTGGAAAACTTTCCAGATAGCCGGTCCATAGATCTGATGTTCGATTTTTAAAACTCTTTGGGCAATTTCTTCCGGGGATGTACAATCTGTGATATCGATTTTGGTCTGAGAAATAATCTTTCCCGCATCATAGTTTTCGTCTACCAGATGAACGGTGGCTCCCGATTCTTTCTCTTTGTTATGAAAAACTTTCTGGTGAACCGATATACCATACATCCCTTTACCCCCATATTTAGGTAGAAGTGCAGGATGGATATTCAGAATTGGTTTATCAAATTGATGTATGAAAAGAGGGGATAGTTTTTTGAGAAAACCGGCCAGAGCTATTAGATCAACTTGATATGCGTCCAAAAAATTCAGTAATTCATACTCAAACTGAGTCATATCTTTTGTAGGTAGGTGAAGGTATTTGACTCCCAGTTCCTGGCATTTTTCTATGATTTGGGCTTGAAGATTACTAACGGTAACAAAGACAATTTTTACCGGTAGTTTTTCCTTCTGCAGCCAATTGTAGATGGCCACAAAATTCGAACCTCGGCTATGACCGGATGTAAGAACTGCTATACGATAGAATTTTTCTTTATTACTAATCATGACTTAACTAACTCTTTCTCACAGTTTATCTTCTTTATTGAGAGTTATGCCCAACTCATCCAATTGTGTCTGAGATACTTCTGAAGGGGCGTCGCTCATCAGGTCTGCCGCTTTAAGGGTCTTGGGAAAGGCAATTACATCACGAATGGACTCTGCCCCCGTCATCAACATAACGATTCGGTCTATTCCAGGGGCAATACCTCCATGAGGTGGTGTCCCGTATTTCAATGCCTCGATAAAGAATCCGAACCGCTGCTGTAACTCATCTTCTGAAAATCCCAAAACAGAAAAGATCTTCTTCTGAACGTCATAACGGTGGCATCTGATACTGCCTGAAGATAGTTCTACCCCATTGCAGACCAGATCGTAAAGATGTCCCTCAATCTTACCCCACATTTCTTCATTATCAAAATAGGGGAGATGTTCTTCTTTGGGAAGCGTGAACATATGGTGGGCAGTTTCCCATCGTTGAAGTTCCTCATCATAGAGGAAGAGGGGGAAATCAGTTATCCAGACAAATGAAAAGCTATTCGGATCATAAAGTTGGAGATTTTTACCTAAATGATTCCTGACTCCGGCAAGAACTTTAAAAACAATATCATTATGATCAGCGGCAAAAAGGAGCAAATCTCCATCTTCCCCCTTTGTTTTATATAAAAGTTGAGAAGTTTCCCCGTTGGTAATGAATTTTGCTATGCCAGCTTCTAAAACACCATTCACTACTTTACTATAAGCCAATCCCTTACCACCTAAATGCTTTGCCAGATCGGTCAATTCATCGATCTGTTTCCGGGAAAAGTCAGCTCCACCTTTGACGACCAGAGCACGAACAGATCCTTTTTTTAATGCCAGAGCTCCTGTAAAAACCATAAAATCGCTCTTCTCGAAAACATCGCTCAGATCGATCAACTCCATTCCGAATCTGGTATCCGGCTTATCACAGCCAAAGCGAGTCATTGCTTCTTGATAAGAGAGTCTCGGAAAGGGAACCGGTATATCAATAGCCAGTAGTTCTTTAAAAAGTTGCTGAAACATCTCTTCCATGATCAGAAAAAGATCATTTTCCTGGACAAAGCTCATTTCCAGATCGAGCTGGGTGAATTCTGGCTGTCTGTCAGCTCTTAAATCTTCATCTCGGAAACATCGGGCAATCTGAAAGTAGCGATCAAAACCACTGATCATCAATAATTGCTTATATATCTGCGGTGATTGGGGTAAAGCAAAGAATTTACCGGGGTACTCTCTACTCGGAACGAGATAATCACGGGCTCCTTCGGGGGTACTTTTCATTAAAATTGGGGTTTCGATCTCATAGAATTTGCGCTCGTTGAGGAACTTACGCATCATAAAAATAATCCGATGTCGCATTAAGATAATATCTCGCAACTTTTCCCTTCTTAAGTCCAGGTAACGATATTGTAATCTATGGTCTTCGTCAGGGAGAATATTCTCGTTTATTTGCATGGGTAATGGTTCTGATTCGTTAAAGATAACCAGATCAGAAACTTCGAGTTCCAACATTCCATTTACTATTTTGTGATTGATGTTCTCGGCGTTACGGTTTTTGATGATCCCTGTGACCCCAATTACATACTCGTTTCTGAGTTGATGGGAGTTTTGGTGGACTTCTCTATATTGGGGATGAAAAACCAACTGGATCATTCCCGTTACATCACGAAGATCGACAAAGATCAGATTTCCCAGATCTCTGCGACGATGTACCCAGCCCATCAGAGTTACCCTCTGCTCAATCAAACCGGGATTCAACTCTCCGGCATAATGGGTTCTTTTCATTTTATCATTGATATAGCTCATGTTATTGCCTCAATTAAAGATAACTTGATATTTCAGGAAAAAAATCTAAACTGTCCAGTCAAACAATTTCTAAATGTAGACCGCTTTAACTTCATTATTGATCTGATATTCTTTGATAACCGATTGGTTATGTCTAATTCAGTTATGATTCTATTGTTTGAAGCGGATCAGATCCAAAAAACTTTCTAATCTTAACTTCGTTCTCTCATCAAGCCTGGTCGGTTGATCACCCTCAATGGTTAAAAAGGGAAGTCTAAGATATTTTTTTAAAAGGATATTATCTATCTGTCGATGACAAAAAGCCTGTGAATAGCTGATAATTCCATCAAGCTTTCTGAGTTCAATTTCCCTTTTTATATCTTCCAGTCTATCAAAGACTTTGTAAGGATAGGTAAAGGCCAGATATTGATCGACCAGAGTCTCTTTGAGAAAGGGCATGGCAAACTGTCTCTGGACTTCATTATAGACGATATCGGTATTCTGTTCTGGAAGATATTGGTAAAGGTCTGTAAAAATTGGTGGAACTCCGATATAACCTAACCTGAC
>CAZSVG010000066.1:0-6228 GCA_964610195.1 uncultured Candidatus Cloacimonadota bacterium
AAAGTAAAGAAGGAGGTATCATTAAGGAAATCAATTTCAAGATCAGTTCTAATATTGCCTTGAAATTGACCATATAGCAGATTATACATTCTCAAAGATGAATGACCCAGAAGAACCCTGTTTTGATAAGAAACATCTATGTTCCCTGTTAGATTAGGGTAAGTCTTTAGAGCTTTTGACCTGTATAGTATGACCTCATTAAGATTAAATCCCTGAAATTCAATATTCGACTCGAAGTTCTTCTCGCCAAGATTTCCTTTTGAGGAGACATTAAATCTTTCTCCAGTTAAAAGAAGAGTAACTTCTTCTTCAAAAATGCTGGCTTCAAGATTCAATTCCCGGAGAGTTAAATCTTTGTAATCTATACTGAGATTCTTTAGATTGGTACGAAGGGAGAGATGATCTCTATAAGCTAGATCAACTGAAAGGTTGGTTTTTATATCAAAATCGGCAAGTTTAGCACTCAAGTTATCGTTATTGATATTAAAGATCAAACCGAGTTCAGGGGAAATACTACCTCTCCCGTTTATTTTATTCTGCTGCCAGGATGCTTCCTGCAGGTCGATATATAAGAAATGATCAGCATAATCACCAGTTAAAAAAAAGTTTTCAATCTTTTCAGAACCGAGAGATATCAGATCACTCTCAATTTTTAAATTCCCAATGGGATTAGTCAGTGTCCCTGACAGTTTTAGTTCCAGATCTACTTCACCACTTCCTGTAGGAAGATAGTTTTCTAAAGAGATGTTGTTGACAAGTAGTGTTAAGTTAAGATCGGGTGTCGTACTAAAGTCTCGTAATTCTATATCTAATAGGGCAAGATTACCATCCAGAAAGAGATTGTTAGTATGAAGAAACACCCTCTCTTCATATGAAAAAAGTTCTATCGTTTCTGCATTGATTAATCGTTCCTGGAATTCACCCCGGAGATTTTTAATAAGTCCATCTACTTTTAAACCATTCTGACCGTAAGTCGCTTCCAGTTCAATCTGGAAATCAAGATGATCAATTTGTTTTATAGATAACTGATCCGGGACATAATCGTGTAGTTGAACAGTAGATCTTTTCAGCTCTGTTCCCAGGGCTTCTAAATCGATTTCCAGGGTTGGAAGGTTTATGGAATAATTATCATCGTCTGGATCAGTATCGAACTCCCGTTTGTTCCTGAAAACTTTTAGATTCACCATAGTTGATTTGCTATTGACCACTTCGAGATCGATCTCAGAGAAGTCATCCCGATATTCGATAAATTCATCATCATAACTAATAGTCAAAGAACCGTCGACCACATTTAAGATTTGGAAGTAATCGCTTATATCTGGAATTGTGGGAAACTTCAGAACCTTTTCTTCA
Organism: uncultured Candidatus Cloacimonadota bacterium; assembly: GCA_964610195.1. Lineage (GTDB taxonomy): Bacteria > Cloacimonadota > Cloacimonadia > Cloacimonadales > JAJBBL01 > JAHYIR01. The sequence goes on from CAZSVG010000066.1 coordinate 1,354, forward strand.
CTTTCTTCTGATATATCTTTATCATTTGGAGCAAGTTGAATCAGGATATGGGGTTCGATAATTGAAATGCTTTCTACTGCCTTGAATAGTTTGAGGTTTGAGAATATTACGTTAAATAGATTATAGTTCACATAGATGTCTTTAATCTTTATTTGATAGTTTCCCTGCAAATCGGTAATTTCCATATTGGAAAGTTGAAGTTGCTTATCGGTAATGTCTAAAGTACCAATGGTGGTTTGAGTGCCCAACTCTCTATCAATCATAGTGACGAGTTTATCGATCAGCCAGACATCATATTTAGCGTAACGGGTAATTACAAAAAAAGAGATGTTGATCAGAAAAAGAATTCCCAGAAGAATGAATAGCCATCTCTTATTCTTCAAATGAAAATCTCCGCTTTAACTTAATACTGTCTCTTTAACAGACCATCCTCTAAAATATAGTGAGTCTGCATTCTGGATGCAATATCCAGATTATGAGTAACAAGAATAAATGAGCAGTTTTCTATCTTATTGAGATTGATAATAAGATCAATTATTTCATCACTATGACGGGGATCAAGATTACCTGTCGGTTCATCAGCCAGAACTATTTCCGGATGATTGATCAAAGCCCTGGCCACAGCAACGCGTTGTTGCTCACCACCACTCAGTTGATTGGGATATTTGGACCCATGTTGTTCCAAATCAACTTCAATAAGCAGATGTTTGGCTTTCTTGAGACTTTTAGTCCAATCTCCCGTGGCAATGAAATGCGGAATTGCAATATTTTCGCAAGTTGTCAGATCTTCCAGCAAATAGTGAAATTGAAAAATAAAACCGATGGTTTGGTTACGAAAACTAGCAATCTTCTTATGATTAAAATCTATCTTTTTATCGGAGTAATATATCTCTCCTTCATCAGGCCGATCAAGTATTCCCAGCAAATGAAGCAAAGTACTCTTGCCACAACCTGATTCGCCAGTTACTGCAACCGTTTCACCCTTTTCGACGGTTAAATCCAAACCCTTTAAGACATCTAACGTTATTCCACCATCACAATAAGATTTGGTAAGACTTATACCCTTTAAAAGTGCCATTATCACCTCATAAATGAAACTAACCGCTTCGAATGATCTCTATGACAGTTAATTGAGAGATCTTACTTAAAGAAACCAGAGCAGCCCAGATCGATATGGCAATCGAAACGATTATGATGATCGTTATAGTTGCAAAATCCGGCCGAATTGTGAAATTCTCAATAAAATAGACATCCCCCTTAAGTAAAAGGAAAGTCTGCTTAGTTAATAAAAAAGCCAGCAGTAATCCCAAACCTATCCCGGCAATGATGGCCATTAAACCTAAAATGGTTGTTTTGGCGAGAAAGAAATACTTCAATAATGAGTTAGTGCAACCGGTAGCTTTTAGAATTCCAATCTCCTTCTTTCGTTCCAATACTGAAGTTGTTGTATTGCTGATAATATTGAATGAGGCTATTAACACCAGAAAACTGAGGATTATACCAATCACCCATTTCTGGATTACGAGCATGGTAAAGAGGTTACTGTTATAGTCGATCCATGAATATACCTGATAATCTCTGTTCAGCATCAAGTTCCAGAGATAAGCCAGGTAATCAGCCCGGTCTATATCGGCATTCTGGAGTTTAACCTCTATCATATCATAGAATCCCTGAGAATTTGTGAGCATTGATAGCAGATCTTCATTAAGAAAAATGGTTCGGGAATCGGTATCATATATTCCTGAATGAAAGATTCCGGTTACATTTACGATAGTTTCACCAGTCTGCAGGCCAAAGAGCGTGTATTGCATATTCGCCGGAGTTAACAAGGTTATTGAATCTCCTGTTCCTGCTTGCAGAAAGTTAGCCAACTCAGAACCGAGAACGGCTTCATTAATGTGAACTAATTGTCCACTCCCTCCCGAGATATAACGATGATAATTTATAGGAAGAGAATCTTTCTGCCACTGAATACTTCTGGCTAAAATTCCCTTCATCTGTCTGTCACCGACAGCCATAACCTGAGTCATTATAACAGGGCTAAAGGAATCAACTTCTGATTGTATTGATAAGAATTCGGTTAAATTATTGATCTCATCTTTTGACAATTTGTCTTGTGATTGGCTATAGATATATATATGAGCATTAGCTCCCAGCAGACCATCTTTTAAGGTTTTCTGATAGCCATTAAGTAATGTTAAGGAAGCTGTTAAGATAGCAATTGATAGAGCAAATCCACCAAAAGATATGATTGTTGTAGGTTTGCGAAGTTGTTTTCTACCGAAATGAAAAGACTTTCTGATAAAAAAAAGAAGAATGTTAACCGTTTTAGGCATCGATCATTTCTCTGCTAAAATAACACAGACTGAAGTCTGTGTTACAGATCTGTTTAACGGACAATCGATTAGTTAAGGGGAGAGATTATCCCCCCCCTTACGATTGTCCAGATTATATTCTTCTTATTAACATTAATCATGTGCCATTATTCTGTATCATAGACTTCAGTCTGTGCCTATAAAATTAGATGGCTTAGAAAAAGAGATGACGGTTATCAACAATCTCTGCATCTTCCATTAACTTGCGATACCATTCATTTAAATGTTGGTTCTTTTCTCTTTCGGACATCTCTTCCATGAGGAACTCTTTTCTTTCGGCAAAGTACTCCATGTCAGGTTTGCTTCTTTCTTCAACAAAGGCAAGATAGGCACCTCTTTCTCCTTTAATCAAAGGGGTGTATTCGCCACTATTAGCAGCTAATATGGCTTCGTTCAACTCATCAACTTTACCAATTCTTGGAATACTGCGATCAATTGTTACATCCTGAGCCTCAATAATCTCCCAACCTTCTCGTGTGGCTGCTGGAAGGAATTCTTCAGGTTCTTTAGAGGCAAAAAATTCTTCTGCCCGTTCTTTGACCAGTTCTCTTTTCTTATTCGTTTCCAGATTTGTTTTTATTCGATTACTAACTATAGTCAATTCATCGTATCGCTCTGGAAGTTTTTCTACTATTTGAAGGACATAAAGATCACCATTGGCAGACTCTTTCACATCCGGAACCGCTCCAACTCTTTTGGCAAATCCAAACTCAACCAGATCCTCAAATCTACCAACACCCTGAATGAATTGAGCATTTTCTTCAAATGGTCCGGATTCCATAACGGTTAATTCGCTCTCTTCTGCAGCTTCTCTGATTCCCTTTTTTACTACCAGTTGTCTAAACTCTTCTGCTTTATCTTTTATCTCGAGTTTTGTTAACTCGGAAGCTTCTACACGCAGCAGAATATGACTGGCTCTTACCTCCGGTTCATTATCTGCACCGATTCGTTTATCGGTAAGCTTTATTATATGCCAGCCGAATTGAGTCTTGACCGGTTCACTGATTTCTCCGATTTCCATATTAAAAGCGGTCTCTTCGAACTCAGGTACCATCCTTCCTCTTCCAAAGTAATCCAGATCGCCTCCCCGCTCAGCATTACCGGGATCTTGAGAATATTCCAAAGCCATCGCTGAAAAGTCAGCTCCCTCGATCAATTGTTTATAGATCGCCATAGCTAATTCCAAGACTTCATTTTGATCTCTTTCACTGGGTTGCATCTGAAATCGAACATAATCGTAACGGACACTCGGTTTCTTTTTAAACTCATCTCTGTTTGAATTATAATATTCTTCGATCTCTTCATCAGTTACTTCAACTTGAGTGATCTTCGTAGGGTCAAAGAAAATTACCTTGGCATTAGCTTTGTCATTTTTCATGATATAATCTTGTTCAACATCAGCTTCTGTTATGGTTACTTCATTTTTGATCTTTTCAAACAATAATTCATAAGGTAATTGGTCACGGACATGATATTCAAGCCAGCTCAAATCAAGTGGTTGTCCATTGGGAGTCAATCCGGTGCGCAAGGTATACAAATACAACTCACTGTCAAAAACCCCATCAGTATGAAATACTTCTGCTTCTTTGATAAATGCTGGCGGATCATTTTTCATCTTATCTATTACCTGGTTGTCGCTAATCCTGATCCGACGACGCTTAATTTCCTGATCAAAGAGAATCTTCTGGACCAACTGTTGCCAGGTCTGATCATTTAAGCGTTCGAATGTCTGTTCATCTGGTTGAACATCCGGATTTTCTGCCATATAATTCTGATAAGTGTTCTGAAGCCATTGCATATATTCTTGGTAGGAGATATTCCTACCGGCAATTTTACCAATACTTGTTGAACGGCGCTCAAATAATCCACTGATACCCATAATTGCCATCCCAACTATAAAAACAAAGGCAGTTACATAGATTATTATCTTCGCCTTCTTTCTGAATATATCAAGCATCTTTTAAATCCTCCTGCTTTATAACGCTATTAGTTGCTAATCTTTAAACAAAGATTTATCACAACTCTTTTTGTCAATCATAACTTTAAGATGTTTAGATTGTATCAATGATCATCGATAAAAGTACTTCATTAATCTTCCGGTTAGCCCATCTGAAGTATAAAAAAAAGCCCGTTTAATATAAACGGGCTTTTAACAGAAACCTCAGAATAAGCTATTATTCAAACATGGTTTGAAAATTCTTGAGAGTCGGTTTGTGTTTCTTTATCAGATCATATACTGCCTCTCGACCCAGTTCTTCGAGCTTCAGTCTCTTAATGGCAGCTATTGTTTTAAAAGTAGCAACAGTGTCATCATCCAGTCTGAAGGTCAAACGAGTAGCTTTAACTTCTTCGGATACCTTCTTTTCCTTTTTCTTTTTTCCTTGTGCCATTCTACACCTCACTTTGTTAAAATTTAACATTAAAAAATATTCACATTAAGATTTAATTTTGTTTTTTTAAACACAAATTTATTTTATGATATTTATTATTTTTTTTCATT
>CAZSVG010000067.1:0-6126 GCA_964610195.1 uncultured Candidatus Cloacimonadota bacterium
ATCGAAGGTTTATATATCTTTATTGCTAATTATAATATGACTCGAACCGGCTTGTTTGGTTTCACTTCAGGGGCAACCATCTCAAACTTAGCTCTTACAGATTTGAATATAAACACAAATTATGATGTGGGCGGTTTGATTGGAAGAAGCTATAATTCTTCTATCATAAATTGCTATACTACAGGTAGCATTATAGGTAATTATGCTGTCGGAGGCTTGATTTGCATTGCTTCATCTTCTTTAATAACCGACAGTTACAGCTCAGCCTATGTAAGTGGTGAACTCGCTGGTGGTCTGATTGGACAAAATAATGATACTTCAGTTAGTAATTGTTACAGTGACGGTGAAGTTGTCGGGATTTATGTCGGTGGTGGTCTTATAGGTGCCAATAGTAATTCTTTAGTGAATAACAGCTTCAGCCAATCTTCTGTCAGCAGCGGATCTTACTGGGGTTATCATCTTGGAGCTTTTATCGGTAGAGATACGAACTCCACGATAACAAACTGCTACAGTACAGGTAATGTTTCTGGAGATGGAACCTACTCAGGCGGTTTTATAGGTTTAACAAGCGGGTCAGTCATTAGTAGTAGTTACAGCTCAGGAAGTGTTAATGGTTTGTATATTATCGGAGGTTTTACGGGACAGAGTATTTCATCTATTATATTCAATTGTTACAGTAAAGGAATTGTTGAAGGTTATTATTTTGCTGGGGGATTTGCCGGTAGTATCAATGAATCAATTTTAGCTTACAATATGAGTACCGGAGTTGTCATGGGAAGTGGTGGCAATATTGGTGGTCTTATCGGTCAAAGACAGAGTTCCACCGTAAACGCCTGTTATTGGAACATCGAAACGAGTGGTCAGACAAATTCAGCAGGAGGTGATGGAAGAACAACTGCTGAAATGACATCTCCCTATGCTGCCAATACCTATATTAATTGGGATTTTATTGATATCTGGGGAGAAGATTATGATTACAGCATTAACAATGGCTATCCCTATCTGTATCAAGTCGAAATGAACCCCATGCCGGCAGTTGTAATATCACCTGCTGATGGAGAGTTAGAAGTTATTGTCCATGAGTTACAGCTGAAATGGCAAGTTGGAGCTGGAGCTTATCCACCATCCGGATACCGGGTTTACTTCGGGACAGATAATCCTCCCGGTAATATTGAGAATGGAACAGATCTGGGTAATGTTACTCTCTATGAACATGATCAGATACTTCTGCATGGTACTGAATACTATTGGCAGATTATCCCATATAATAATACCGGTGATGCTCAAAATTGCCCTGTTTGGTCTTTTACAACAGCAGAAGCTGATTTTGCCGGTGGCTTCGGAACAGCTGAAGATCCCTGGCAAATAACAACAGCAGCCCATCTAAACAATATCAGATATTACCTCGGTGTGGAAAACAACGACAAGTTCTTTATCCAGACCACAGATATCAATCTGGGAATTGCTCCCTGGAATCTGGCAAACGGTTGGGAACCAATAGGAAACTCTTCGGGGAACTCATTTAGTGGTACTTATGATGGTAATAATTACTCGGTTGATGGTTTATATATCAATCGTAATGATTTTCTTGATAGTTTTCAGGGATTGTTTGGATATGCGACGGGAGCCTTGATAAAGAATATAGCTCTAACTAATGTTAACGTAATTTGTGGTGGTGAACGAACAGGAACCCTGTTAGGTCAAAGCTGGAATTCAACAATTATCAACTGCTCCAGCACCGGTACCAAACAGGGAAGGATGTGGACGGGAGGCCTGGTCGGTCGAATAGCTGATAACTCCCTGGTAGATAATTGCTTTAGCAGAGTCAATATTTCTGGTAGTAGTAATGTCGGAGGACTTGTGGGTATCTGTGAAGATTCCACTATTAGCAACAGTTATAGCATGGGAAATGTTTCCGGAAACAGCTATGTAGGTGGTTTGGTTGGCAGAAGTTTTTTCGCTAATATCCTCAATACTTATAGTACAGGGTATGTGACTGGCACAGAATATGTTGGTGGTTTAAATGGAGTTAGCACAAATACAACCATTATAAATAGTTATTGGAATATTGAAACGAGTGGTCAATCAACATCTTCAGGAGCAGCTGAAGGTAGATCAACAACCGAGATGACCTATCCTTATGCACCAAATACTTATGTTGACTGGGATTTTACCGACATCTGGATTGCTGATCAATATTATATGGCAAATGAAGGTTATCCATACTTACGTAGCCAGATAAGTCAGTATCCTGATATTGCGATAAATCCGATCCCCCCCACAGGGAGTGAAAATGTTTCTGTTCATTTGGAACAAGTTGCCTGGAGTTATGCTATAAATCCTTTCTTCATAACTCCTGCTGGCTTTCGGGTTTACTTGAACACTACAGATGTGTTTGAAGATGATGACTTCATCTGGATACCATACTACGAGAACCAGATAGAGTATTCTTGTTCTGAAATTATAACCGAGTTGGCATATAGTACTACCTACTACTGGCAAGTCATCCCATCAACTATAGATCCGACAGAACAAAGGGGTAAGGTCAGATCTACAAGAGATTTTTATAAAGCATCTTCTGATCACGACAAAATTCCCCGTAACGATGCTCAAAACTGTCCGGTCTGGAATTTCACCACAGAACAGGATTCTTCACTTGATGATACTGAAATCCCCTTATCAACAGAGTTAATTGGAAATTTCCCCAACCCGTTCAATCCGGAAACAACCATTAAGTTCTCCCTGTCGCAGCAGGGAGAAGTAAAACTGACCATCTATAACATCAAAGGACAGCTTGTAAGAACTCTTCTGGATGAATACCGGGAGCTTGGAGAACACTGGATCATCTGGAACGGGCAGGATGAGAGAGGGAGAGTTGTGCCTTCAGGAGTTTATCTTTATCAATTGTTAACAGAAAGGGAGACTATCACCAACAGAATGATCATGCTTAAATAATCGAATCTCGGGTAATAGTAAATTATAAGAGAAATAAAACATGAAAAGAGAGGTAAAAACAAGATAACGGGAGAGTATTATGTTGCGATTTCATTTAATAATGGGGGTGATGCTTAGTCTTACTGTTTTATGTTCAGCACAGTTTGCCGGTGGATCGGGAACGGAAAATGATCCTTGGCTCGTTGCTAACGCTGAACATCTTAATAATGTTAGGATCTATCTGGGCATAGAGCATAGTGATAAATATTTTCTTCAGATAGCAGATATAAACTTGAATGTCCCTCCATGGAATCAAGGAGAAGGATGGAACCCGATAGGAACCTCTGGGGACCTTGCATTCTCGGGATATTATGATGGTGACAATTACATTATTGATGGCTTATACATATTTATCGAGACTGAAATTCCTATTCGATGCGGTTTGTTTGGCTTTATATCAGGGGCAACAATCTCAAATGTAGCCCTCACTAATATAGATATTAACACTCGTTTCGCTAGTGGTGGTTTAATTGGAAGAAGTATTGATTCTACTATCACAAACTGTAATACTTCCGGCATCATCAACAGTGAGTTCACAGTAGGTGGTCTAATAGGCTCAACCTCAACTTCGATCATAGTTGATAGTTACAGTTCTACTAATGTAAGTGGTGATTATGTCGGTGGATTGATTGGGCAGAGTAGTCATAGTAACATAAGTAATTGTTATAGTACTGGTGAGGTATCTTCCATTTTTACCGGAGGTGGCTTGATAGGGGTGAATGCCTATTCAACAGTAGATAACTGTTCCAGTATGGTTAATGTTAATGGTTATGAGCAGTTAGGGGGGTTAGTCGGAGATAACTATGCATCGACAATAATCAATAGTAATAGCTCCGGTAATGTGAGCGGATATTTGTATGTTGGTGGTCTGGCAGGAAGGAACATATCGAACTCAATGATATCCAATTGCTATTCTACCGGTTCTGTAACTGCCAACCAATATGTAGGTGGTTTGGTTGGCGTTAATCATGTAAGTTCAAGTATCAACGACAGCTATAGTACAGGAAATGTAAACTGTATTAATTATGCAGCAGGGGGACTTGTGGGAAGCAATTCAAATAATTCCACGATAGTGAACAGTTATAGCCATAGTAATGTTGAAGGAATGGAATGTGTCGGTGGTCTGGCAGGAACGGGTGGAGGTCAAATTAGCAACTGCTTTAGTACGGGGATAGTCATTGGTGAAGAGTCTGTTGGTGGTTTCGTGGGTCAAGTGTCTTCAGCAATCATAGAAAACTGTTATAGTTTGAGCGATGTAACGGGTGAATACTTCTTCGGCGGTTATGTTGGACAGATCCAGAATACAACCATTGTTAACAGTCATTATAACTATGATCTCGTATCAATCAATGATCAGCATGCCATAACAATTGGTGCCTTGAATGACAGCATGTTTACGACCTGGATGGATAATAATCTGACATTACATATTGCTGACTATCTCGATTTTGATGGTGAGAATTACCTGATTGCATCGATTAATGATATAAAGATGATGAGTGCTTTTGGTCAATTAAGTGGTTGTAGCTATTTGCTTACTACTGATCTCGATCTGACAAATTATCCCGGTGTTTATATTCCCTACTTTTCAGGCATATTCAATGGTAATGGGTTTATAATAGATAATCTTAACCTGATTACCGGTAATCAATACTCATATCTCGGTCTGTTTGGTCTTGCTACCGGTTCCGATATTACAAACTGCTATGTTACTAATGCTGAAGTGACCGGTTACCATGCCATTGGTGGTTTGGTGGGATACAATCTTCAGACTTCAATCAGTAATAGTTCATGTACAGGTTCAGTTACCGGTGCTAAAAGTGTTGGTGGTTTGATAGGACTTAATGCTGGTTCTGATGTTTTTAGCTGTTTTAGCAAGGGTAGTGTTACCGGTAATGAATATATTGGTGGTCTGGTTGGAGCAAATGGTACTTCAGTCCTAAGCAACTCATATAGTATGAGTAGTGTCTCAGGCAGTTATCAATATGTCGGCGGTTTGGTGGGAAGACATACTAACTCTCAAATATTCAACTGTTACAGCACGGGACTTGTAACAGGAACTAATCTATATATCGGTGGTTTAGCTGGTTGGGGCTCAAATCCGGCTGATGATAATAATTACTGGAACATTGAGACCAGTGGTCAGGCAACTTCTCCGATAGGTGAAGGAAGAACCACTGCCGAGATGACCTTTCCATATGCAGTAAATACTTATATTGATTGGGATTTTGAAGAAATCTGGGCTGAAGATATCAGTGGTCTTATCAATGACGGATATCCTTTCTTAGAGTGGCAGTTGGACTATCTAAGGAATATTGCCTTTAATCCCCTACCGACGGATGGAAGTGTCAATATCCCCGTTACTTTACAAGAGATGAGCTGGAACTACATCTTATTTCCAGTTTTCTCTGCTCCGGACGGTTTTCGACTTTATCTTAACACCACGGGGAACTTTTCGGAGGATGATGATTATGCCTGGATACCATACTACGAGAACCAGATAGAGTATTCTTGTTCTGAAGTTTTAACCGAGTTGGCATATAGTACTACCTACTACTGGCAAGTCATCCCATCAACAATAGATTTTTATGAAGCATCTTCTGATCACGACAAAATACCCCGTAACGATGCTCAAAACTGTCCGGTCTGGAATTTCACCACAGAACAGGATTCTTCACTTGATGATACTGAAATCCCCTTATCAACAGAGTTAATTGGAAATTTCCCCAACCCGTTCAATCCGGAAACAACCATTAAGTTCTCCCTGTCGCAGCAGGGAGAAGTAAAACTGACCATCTATAACATCAAAGGACAGCTTGTAAGAACTCTTCTGGATGAATACCGGGAACTTGGAGAGCATCACGTGGTCTGGAACGGGCAGGACGAGAGAGGGAGAGTTGTGCCTTCAGGGGTTTATCTCTACCAACTGATCACAGAGAGGGAGACCATCTCCCGTAAAATGATGCTGTTGAAATAAGATCGTCGTGGTTATCTATTATCGATTTAAAAAAAAAGATTAACCACAGAGACACAGAGGCACAGAGAAAAAGAGAAGTGAGAGAAAATTTAAATGAAGGAAAAATTATTCTTTAGCCGTGAAACCTCTTCTTTCCCTACTCTAAAATCCTTTTG
>CAZSVG010000068.1:0-6072 GCA_964610195.1 uncultured Candidatus Cloacimonadota bacterium
AGGGGAGAGTGACACATACATCGCTTCTTTAATTAGAGAGATAAACAATTACCAAACTCTCCTTGAAATCAAACCGGTAACTTTTTATTTTGGTGGGGGGACACCCAGTTTGATGAAATCAGAGGAAATCCAGAGGATAATGAGCTTATTCGACCTCTCTAATCTACAGGAAAGTACTATCGAAGTAAATCCGGCAACTGTTGATGATATTAAGTTAGAGGAACTAAAGGAGTTACCCATTAACAGGATAAGTTTGGGTGTCCAATCTTTTATAGATAAGGAGTTGGGGTTTTTGGGAAGAGTTCATAACCTTCAGGATAATTATCGAGCCTATTCTTTAATTAAAAAAGCCGGTTTTGAGAATGTCTCGCTTGATCTTATTTATGGTTTACCTGAACAGACTATGAACGATCTAAAATATAATCTAAGAATAATCCTGGAACTTAATCCGGAACATATATCTACTTATTGTTTAAGTCTCGAGAAAGATACACCTCTTGCTAAGCGAGGAGTAAAATTGCCCGAAGATGAAATTACCGCCTCTTTCTACCGTTATATAAGAGACGAATTGGTCAAAGAAGGATATAATCAGTATGAGATTTCCAATTTTGCCAGGAATGGCTTTATGTCTCAGCATAACATGAACTATTGGCTTAATAGACAATATGTCGGATTTGGGTGTAGTGCTCATGGTTATGTTAACAATTATCGTTATTTTAATCCCATAGATCTGAAATCCTACTATGATTCAGTTGATAAAGGAATTCTATATCCCAATAAGGAAGAACAGGATATCATGATCAGAAAAAAGGACTATATCATCCAGGGACTTCGCCTGACCAGGGGGATTGAAATTGCCGAGTATGAGAGGTTATTTGGTGAGGATTTATTAACCAAGTTTCGACAAAGTTTCCAGAAACATAAAACCTTTCTGGAAAATATAAATGGATACCTGAGAATTAAACCTGCTGGTTATTTTGTTTCCAATGAGATCATCCTGGATTTCATAGATTAATGAGGTGAATGATGAAAATATATCAAAAAGTTTCCGGTCTGTTGTTAGTATTATTGACTGTCAGTTCATTGACCGGTGAGATTCTCATACCGATGGATAATGTTCAGACAGATCACTTAAAAGCTTATGGGATAGCTTTTTATGCCCTTACCCGGGATATCAATGTCCAATGGTTATTGAACTATCGGGGAGGTTCTTTCCTGATTCCCGAATCCCGAGAAATAGAGAATATGTGCAATATTAGAGGGGTCAGATACGATAAGATATCATCACAGGATGTTGCCAATATCTATTCTATCATCAATGAAGCCAATATGGACATCGTGGTTCTCGAAAAAGAACCGAAAATTGCCATCTACACTCCACCAAACTCGCTCCCCTGGGACGATGCCGTTACTCTCGCCTTAACCTATGCAGAAATAGAGTATGATACTCTCTGGGACGAAGAGGTGTTACTCGGATTACTGGATGATTATGATTGGTTACATCTCCATCACGAGGACTTTACAGGGCAATATGGCAAGTTTTATGGGAGTTATCGAACTGCTCCCTGGTATCAGGAAGATGTAAGAATCAATGAAGCGATGGCAGCCAGATTGGGTTATCAGAAAGTCTGGCAACTCAAACATGATGTGGCTGATAAGATAAGGCAGTATGTGTATAATGGCGGGTTTTTGTTTGCCATGTGTGCTGCTACAGAAACGCTTGACATTGCCCTGGCAGCATATGGGATCGATGTTGTGGAGTCTGCTTTTGATGGTGATGGCGTGGATCCCAATTACCAGAATAAATTGGATTATTCGAGATCTTTTGCCTTTGAGGATTTTTCCCTGATCACCAATCCCTATATCTATGAACATTCCAGTGTTGATGCCAGTGATTATGCCCGCTTAAGAGGTCCGGAACAAGATTATTTCGCCCTCTTTGACTTTTCAGCAAAATTCGATCCGGTTCCTACTATGCTGACTCAATGCCATACGAACACGATCAATGGATTTCTGGGACAAACAACCTCTTACCATATGGAATTCATTAAAAGCAGTGTTATAATTTTGGGTGAATCTCCCGGGGAAGATGAGGCTAAATATATTCATGGAAATCTTGGTAAAGGGACTTTTACTTTCTATGGCGGACATGATCCGGAAGATTATACTCACCGGATTGGGGATCCGGAAACAAATCTTTCATTACATAAGAATTCACCGGGATATCGTTTAATACTGAATAACATTCTCTTTCCTGCCGCCGAGAAAAAGAAACTTAAAACATAATCCTATTTACCATGCTGGGATTGATTGTTCTTATAATAGCTATCCTTGAAATTTAACCTGACTGATGAATAAATCGAGTTAACCAATCTGGAGACAAAAAAAGGTTTGACAAAAAAACTGAGACCTATTCTTAAATAATAGAATGTAGTATACACTATCAAAATATGGAGGAAAAGTAAATGAAGAAACACTTTATTTTAGCAATTCTTATGGTATTCATAATCAGCCTGGTTTTTGCTGATATGGTTCTCACCCCTCAGCAGATGAACAACAGCAGAGAAGTAACAACTCAACAAGGTCTGAGAAGTTCCGTAAGAAATGAACAGAGTGCTTTACGAGAAGAGACCGTTTTCTATATGCAAGACTTTGAAAGCGGATGGGATGGTTGGACATCTGTGGATGGTACAATTCCAGCAGCCATGTGGCATTTAACGGACTGGAACGCCTATGAAGGAATAGGATATTCCTGGTGGATGGGTGATCCGGAAATTGGTGGTTATCGAAACCTGCAATATCTGGCGTTAGATACCCCTAATATAGCCGTCACAGCTGGTAACAGCACCTTGACCTTTAAATTAAATTACCATGTTGAAGAGCTTGGTGGTACTGGTAACTATGATGGTTGGGATGGTTGTAATATAAGGATTTCAACCGATGGTGGTAATACCTGGACAGTCATCTCTGGTTCTCCGGCGTATAATAGTACATCTATGTATAGTTTCGGCTTCTCCCACGGTGAAGGAGAAGGTGTGCCGGGATGGGGTGGAAGCTCCGATGGCTGGGTAGATGCATCATTTAATCTTTCCAGCTATATCGGACAGAATGTAATGATCAGATTTGCCTTTGCATCCGATCCGGCTGCTGACACTACTACCAATCCTGCCTGGTTCGGGATGATGGTAGATAATATATCTTTGGGTGCATTTGTTCATAACTTTAACGATGGAAATACTCAGGGTATGGTTGCTTCCAGTGTTGTCCCGGTAGGTGGAGATCTCTGGCATATCGATACTACAACTCCATTACCACCTTCCCCAACTCATGCAGCAATCTGCCAGAATGCCCAGGGTTCTTATGATGGTGGGATGCTGAATTATCTTGTATCCGAGTCCATAACTTTACCACCCAGTGGTGATATCAGAGTAGATTTCATGGTTAGAGGTGAAGTTGATGGTGACACCAATCTGTTCCCCAATTGTGATTATTGGGGCTGGGAGATATCTCCCGACGACGGATTGACCTGGTATGCTATGAGTAACCCCTACAACGATCCGAATCTACCAAACTATGTTTATATTGATGTTCCGGAAAACTGGAGTTCCATGACAGCCAGTTATTCACTTGATGGTTATATCTCCGAATATGCCGGCTACACAGTAAAATTCAGAGTGTATCTGAAATCTATTGATCATACACCGGTTGGTGAAGGATTGATGATAGATAACTACACCATCTATCATACCGAGTATCTTCCTATCCCCGGAAATCTTACTGCAGAAGTTATAGAACAGAATGTTCACTTATCATGGTCAGCACCAGGTGGTGGTGGCTCAGAAGGGTGGATCCATTGGGATAACGGAACTAACAATGATGGTATTGGCCTGGTTAATGGAGGAGAAGCAGATGTTGCAGCAATGTTCTCCAGACAGGATATGGAACCCTATGTCAATGGTTACATTACTACAATAAAATTCTTCCCCAGAGCTGCAACCCCGACAACCACCTATGATCTGAAGATCTGGACAGGTGTTAGTGGTAATGTTCTTGCTTTTGAACAATCTGTTCCTAATGTTGTAGTTCAACAATGGAATGAGATAACCTTAGATGAACCGGTTTTAATTGAATTTGGTGAAGATTATTGGATTGGATATACCTTTGATCATCCGGTCGGACAACATCCGGCAGGTTGTGATTCCGGACCTCATGTTCCGGGACGTGGTGATATGATCAGGACTGGCACTGCCTGGGTTAGTTTATACAATTCTTCAGGCGGGGATATTGATGCGAACTGGAATATCCAGGCTCTGGTCGAAATTCTTGATAACAGAACCGGTGAATATATGGTTAAAAATCTCAACATAGATAGAGAAGATGTTACCGGATTCAATGTTTACCATTCAACAACATCAGGCACCGGATATAATCTTATCGGATCTACAGCAGCTGATGAAACTACTTTTGTTCACAATGATCCCGTTACCGGTTCCATGAATTATTATGTTGTTACAGCTCTTTATGATATGAGTGAATCTGGTTATTCCAATCAAGCGTCAGTATTCGTCATTCCTGAATCTTCACATGAATTCGCTTATGATGACGGTACTGCTGAATCGGGTTATAATGCCGGTAATAATAATCATGTAGCAGTAAGATTTACTCCTACTATCCTTGACGAAGTTGAACTTACCCATATCAGGATTTATATTGAAACTGTTCGAACAGCACCTCTGATTATCAAGATCTGGGAAGATGACAATTGGGCACCGAGCGAGTTTGTTCTGGTCCAGTTCATGTATCCGGCCAACCAAATTCAACCAGGATGGAATTATATTGCTATTCCTGCTTCCAATCCGGTATTCTTGACCGAAGGACCCTTCTATGTTGGAATTCTGGAAGCATCAAATTCATCAGCTATCGGTGTAGATGAAAATAATGTCGGTCACAGTTTGACCAAAATAGGAACTAATCCCTGGTCGCCTTTCCAGAACGGGAACTTCATGATCAGAGCTATCCTGGATGGTAATACCAATGTCGAACAAATTCTAGTCCCGGTGAACGATAAACTTACCGCAACCAATTACCCTAATCCTTTCAATCCGGAAACCACAATTGAAATGAATATCCCCCAACCATCTAATGTAAAACTAACTGTCTTCAATATGAAAGGACAGGTTGTTAATACCCTGGTTGATGAATTCCTGAATACCGGTGTATATCAGAAGGTCTGGGATGGTAAAGACTACCGAGGTAATAACGTCGCCAGTGGTCTTTATTTCTATAGATTGGAAAGTGAGGGACAGGTTGTTAACAAAAGAATGTTGCTTCTAAAATAGCAATCATAACTCTATCGGCACCCGCTTTACTGGAACAACAAGAACCATCAAAAGCGGGTGCCAATTTCAACTCAGGAGAACTAAATGTTCAAATCAATAATATTAATATCAATTCTAACTTTAATGATCGGTGGTTTAACTGCAGTTGAGTTACCTTTTGTTGAAGAGTATTTCTATCCCCGATCCATTATTGTTGCCTTTACTCAAGATGCCATCGGTAACCGTTATGGGGAGATAGAATTTTCGCATACTGACGGAATAATCAGAACCCCTATGGAGAGTTTTAACCGACTGGCAGAAGAATTTCGCATTATTGACCTGGAACAGATGCATCACTTTGTTACTCATCTGGACTGGAACGATAATGGCATTTATCTGCAGAATATATATCGTATTGTTCTGGAAAGTAATGACAATATTGAAAAAGCACAGGCTGCTCTGGTAAAAAACAAAGACATTCTCTTTGCAGAATATGAAACCATCAACCGAACGAGACATATTCCCAACGATCCGGAATATTATCTTCAATGGCACCACCCGATCATGAGCATGCCCCAGACATGGGACTATGTTCAGGGAAGTAGTGAAGTAATTGTTTCTATCACCGATACCGGTGTGAAATGGAATCATCCCGACCTGGCAGACAATATCTGGATCAATGAAGCCGAGTTGCCCGGCATAACGATCGATTGGGTGAATGGTTTAATAATTGGCGGAGATGGACTTGACAATG
>CAZSVG010000069.1:0-6056 GCA_964610195.1 uncultured Candidatus Cloacimonadota bacterium
AAAACCTTATGTAGATGATGAAATAACAGTTTATGCTGTAGTTTTTGATTATGATGGCAATATCGAAAGTGTTGAATTGTCTTATCGGCTTGAAACCTCTACTACTGTCATCGATACTATTGAGATGACCTTGACCGGTAATGATATTTATCGGGCAATCCTTGATCCTATGGAAGAACATACATTGTGGGAAAACAGTTATATTGTATCGATCAAAGCTACCGATAATGATGATAATGTGACGACTGCTACCAAAAGAATATCCGTTGTACAAAGGAGACCCATCGTTTATAATGTCGTCTTCGGTGACCCGGCTCCGGGAGATTCACTCTCGGTCAGTGCATCGATCATCTCCCCGGCTCTTGATCCGGAAGTTGAAATTACTGATACCCGTCTGTATTATTATCTCAACTATCGGGCTCAGAGATATGAAGCTGCCATGGATTTAGTGGGAACTGATCTTTATAGAGGATTTATTCCGGGGCAACCACAGGGCACTATAGTTCAGGTTGTTATTTTTGCTACGGATAGTGATGGGCTCTTTACTGAACAGTGGGAAGATTTAGATGGTAATGAGTTCTTCTTCACCTATCCTGTTGATTCCCATCAGGCTATGCTAAGGGTACCCCCAACACCATTTAATCCCTGGGACGGTGAGAAAATCACTATCGGATTCTTTTCTGAACCGGGTAACAAAGCCATTCTCAGGATTTATAACGCTGAGGGGAAATTGATGTTTACTCCGCAGAATCTGGTTTTAACCAATCAGGATGGGATCAATTATTATCAATGGAACGGCAGGGACCGCAACAATCATATCCTGCCGATCGGACTATATATCTGTCACCTGGAGGTCATCGATCGTGATACAGGTAAGAAGAAAACAGCCAATGCACCGATAGTCATCGGTTCACCATTAAAATAAGAAGGATATGATTATGAAAAATATAATAACTATCTTAATCGTATGTTGGGTATTCTCAACAACTCTCAATGCAGTATTTGATGATTATGAACCCTCTGTAAGAGCACGGGGCATGGGTGGTGCTTTCTATTCATTATCAGATGATGCTAGCGGGATTTTTTATAATCCGGCCGGTCTGATCAGATCCCAGGAGCATGTGACTATTAGCTACACCAGAATCTTTGGAAATGATTTTCAGGTTCTGAAGACTGCTGCTTTCACGATGCCCTTACCTGCCAGAGCAGGATCTATCGGTCTGGGATTACAAGCTCTGGATGTTGATTATCTTGATGTTAATCTGATGTCCGAAAAGGTTTATAGCATAGCACACTCATTTACCCTGATGAGTGATGTTCATTCTTCCTTTCATGTCGGATACAGTGGTAACGTCTACCATCTGACGATGGACCGATTTGGTAATGAAACCGCCTTTGGCCTCAATTTGGGTGCCCTGGTAATCCTGCATCATAGAACCAGACTAGGTTTTGCGGTTGATAATATCAATAATCCCAAGATCGGAGAAAACAATAAGCACGATATCCCGCAAAGATTGACTATGGGATTGACATACAACCCATATCCCGGCGTTTCTACCTCATTTGAACTGAAGAAACCGTTTGCTCAAGCCACTCAGATTCATACTGGTGCAGAAGTAGAAGTCCATAAATTGTTGACTCTTAGAGTTGGTTTAAGAAACCATCCGGCAAGTTTCTCTTGTGGAGCCACTATCAAGTATCAGGATATCAATATCGATTACGGATTGAATACTCACTCTGTATTAAAAAATACCCATCACTTTGGTATTGGTTATGGATTTTAAAAAATATACCGGGGAGCGCAGTAATGAACAAACATAAGGAAGATCCACAAAGCAAACCGCTGATAGCGGGAGCAGTTAAAGTTTTATTTGAAGTTATCAAACACTTTCTCCACGATTTTGAGATTAACAGAACAGCCAAGAAATTCGAGAAATACGGAGAACAGTTTCAGACTATAGATAATATGCTGATCAAACTTGATAACAAGATGCAGGAATGTAGAAGGGAAATAGTAGAACTGAAAAACAGGCTTCTCTGGAGTAATATCCTGTTGGTTGTTATAGTAATTTTACTAATTGTACAGTTGATAGTCAGGTAAGATCAGAGAGCTTATTTAGGGGTTATTTTTCTGGAAAAGTCATCCAGAAATTCTTTTGCTCTCTCTCTGAGAAAGCTCTCCTCGAGTTTGGACCAGCTTTTCTTGGAACGAGGGTAGTCCAGAAGTGCTCTGTTAAAATTGCGCACAGCTGCAGTTCTATCTCTGTTCTTTAAAGTTTGGAGAAGATGTTCCTGAATCTCTTCAGTATCTTGATCAAGAGCGAAATCTTCCATCATCTCCAGAAGGTCTTTCAGCATATTCTCGATTATTATCATTTCTCCCTTCTGAGTTACACATTCGACCAGATCCTTTGTTGTTTTGATAACAGTCAGATTCTTGATATCAAATAAATACAGAACATCTCGTTCGGTGTTTTTTAAACCTTCCATGATATCATCTTCCAGCTTTATCCGTTCGCTCATCAATGTCTCCTTTTGAGACGATACTTTCAGAATCCTCTGTTTATGGCAATATTTTTTATAAACTGCTGATCGCTATGGAAGGTATTATTCAATTTTTCCTTGACTTGGAAACCGTTTGGAGATGTTCATATAAGCCAATAAAATAAGAAATTACCTGGTGTCTGAGATGTTTACAAGAATGATCTTCTATGTGAGTATGGATTAACAAAAAGGTCATAATACCGGGCTTGATAAAAGGAAGTAGATAAATGACAGGAAGTGAAATCAGGAAGCAGTTTATTGACTTTTTTAAAACGAAAAGTCATCTTGAGGTCAGATCGGCTCCGGTAATCCCCTTTGATGATCCGACTCTCTTGTTTACCAATGCCGGAATGAACCAGTTCAAGGATATCTTTTTAGGGAAGAAGAAAGCTCTTAATAGAAGAGTAGTCAATAGCCAGAAGTGCATCCGGGCCGGAGGTAAGCATAATGATCTGGAAGAGGTTGGCCTGGACGGCTATCATCATACTTTTTTTGAGATGTTGGGCAACTGGTCTTTTGATGATTATTACAAAAAGGAAGCTATAATCTGGGCTTGGGAACTTCTAACTCAAGTCTGGAAAATCGATCCCCAGAAACTTTATGCTACAGTTCATCATACAGACCAGGAAGCATTTCAACTCTGGGAGCAGGAAACCGATATCGAGAAGAGCCATATCGAATATCACGGCGATAAAGACAATTTCTGGGAGATGGGGGATATCGGACCCTGCGGTCCATGTTCAGAGATCCATATCGATTATGGTGAAGATTTTTGTAATCTGAAAGATGTCCCCGGTCATCAATGCCGGGTCAATGGTGATTGCCACCGCTTTTTCGAACTCTGGAATCTTGTTTTTATTCAGTTTTATCGTGATGAACAGGGGGATTTACATCCTCTGGATAAAAAGTATGTCGATACCGGAGCTGGTTTTGAGAGACTCTGCCAGGTATTACAGAACAAGAAATCCAACTATGATACCGATCTCTTTCAACCGATTATGGAGGGGATCACTGCCATTACAGGAAAAGAATACAAAACAAGCGATGGGCAGAGATCAACCAAAGGGATCGAACACCGAGTGATCTCAGACCATATCAGAACCCTCTGTATCGCTCTGGCTGATGGGGGATATCCTTCTAATGAGGGGCGGGGTTATGTTTTGCGGAGAATCTTACGCCGGGCAGCCCGTTTCGGCAGATTGTTGGGAGTGAAAAAACCGTTCCTCTACCGTCTGACCGATAATGTCATCTTGACTCTGGGGGAGACCTATCCGGAGTTGAAGGAAAAGGATGTTTATATCAAAACGATTATCAAAGCTGAAGAAGAGAGATTCAATCAGACTCTCGATAAAGGGTTGGAAAAATTTGCCGAGATCTCTGATTCAGCCAAGGATAACACCATTCATGGTCAGGATATCTTTCACCTTTATGATACTTTCGGATTTCCTCCGGACCTGACGGAACTGTTAGCCAGGGAAAAGAATATGCGGGTAGAGCGAGCAGGTTTTGATGAAGAGATGGATAAACAGAGGGAATTGGCAAGAGATAGTTCCTCTTTTAAAATGAAGAACGAAGAGGATAATTGGGTTAATTATTCTCCGGAAAGTGATACGGAATTTGTTGGATATACGAAGATAACTTCCGACAGTAGAATTCTTAAATATACCCTGTTTCCTGATGCAAGCATTAAGATAATACTGGATAAAACACCCTTTTATCATGAATCTGGGGGGCAGGTTGCCGACAGAGGCAAGTTATATAATAAAGATACTCAAATCGAAATCACTAATGTTAGAAAAGAGAAAGACCTTATTGTCCATTATGGGAAGATCATCAAAGGTGAGATCATTGATCAGCCTTTCACTGCTGAAATCAATACCGAACATCGAATGAATGTTCAGAGAAATCATACTGCTACTCATCTGTTACATTCAGCCCTGAGGGAGATCTTCGGACCCCATATCCAGCAGAAAGGGTCGCTGGTAGCTACTGATCATCTCCGTTTCGATTTTGCTCATTTCAAAGCTCTTGATGATAGAGAGATCGAAATGGTGGAAAATTTGATCAATCGCAAGATCAGAGAGTGTATCCCTCTGAAGGTCGAATTCAAGCAATATGAAGAGGTCAGGAAGGAAGGGGCTATTGCTCTCTTTGGTGAAAAATATGAGGATACTGTGCGAGCAGTCAAAATCGGCAATTATTCTCATGAATTGTGTGGGGGGACACATCTTAATTATACTGGCGAGATTGGGCTATTCAAAATTACGTCTGAATCTGCATCTGCTTCCGGGATCAGAAGAATAGTCGCTATTACCGGTAGCTATGCTGAGGCATATGTCCAAAAAATGGAAAAGGATCTGAAATATCTGGCAGCAATTTTGAATGTCCCGTTGGTTCAGCTTACTGATCGAGTTATCAAACTAACCGAAGAGAATAGAGGTTTATTTAAAGAGCTGGAGAGCTTTAGACAAAAATCTGCCGGAAGTGGTCTGGATAGAATTATCGAAAATACTCATCACGTAAAAGGAATAAACATCGTTAGCGGCAAGGTAGAGGTATCCAATAGTTCAGCAATGAGGAATCTCGGTGACACTCTTAAAGAAAAACTTAAAAGTGGGATCGGGGTTCTGGGTGCTGAGATAGATGAAAAGGCCTCTTTCCTGGTTATCGTTTCCCCTGATCTGATCGAGAAGATCAAGGCAGGTGATATTGCAGGTGAACTTGCTCAGTTGGTTGGTGGTAAGGGTGGTGGACGTCCTGATATGGCCATGTCCGGTGGCAAAGAGATGCAAAATCTCTCTTCAGCCCTCCAGAAGGTTGATCAAATCGTGGAAAAATTAATCGATTAAATATGACCGGAATCAGGTAATAGAGCTATGAAGATCTTGATTATGCGATTGAGTTCGATCGGGGATATCATCCTCACGGAACCTGTTATCAGGTATCTTCAAGAATTTTATTCCGGTTGCCAGATTGATTATCTTACCAAACCTCAATTTACCAAAATAGTTCAATATTTCGAAGGGGTAAACAATATTATTCCCTTTGAAACCTACCGGAAGATGCAGATGCTACTTCAGGATAAAAAATATGATCTACTTATAGATCTTCACAACAAACCGAAGACCTGGCTTGTTAAGCAATTCATTTCTGCGAGAGTTAAAGTTTCCTATCAGAAGAAACACCTCTTGAGACGCCTGATGATAAAGAAACTAACGAATCAAACGATAGACTCGACCTTACAACTATATCTTACCATATTCACCAGACTCAAAATTGACCTGCAAGGAAATTACTATTATCCTCGATTGAATCTTGATTTAGCTGATGAAAAGACAACTATGGTAAACCAGTTACCCGAGTTGAAAGCTGAAAAGAGATTAATCGCCATCTTTCCCGGAGCAAATCATCAGACCAAGCAGTATCCGGTTGACTACTTTGCTCAATTTATCAATGATCTGGGACAGGATAAGAGGTATCGGTTTTTCATTCTTGGTTCCGAAGATGATCGC
>CAZSVG010000070.1:0-5987 GCA_964610195.1 uncultured Candidatus Cloacimonadota bacterium
ATACTATTATTTCTGATCTTGGGAACCCCGGTCAAATATAATATAAAAAAGCTTCTATATTCGCCATCAGGGGAATGAAATAAATACTCGGCTCTGTTGTCGATATCTTCCATAAAATCCAGATTGATCTCCTGATCTACAGAAAGCCAATCCTGATCATCCATTATATTATCAGCGATTAAGCAAGTGGTCAGTAAAAGAAACAGAGAGGCAACAGATAAAATGGCTGATAATCTATTTCTTGTCATCTTGACTGAAGAATACTCCGAGAGTTTATCTCAGATTAGGTTGTAAAATTATTATAAATCGTGATCTATTATCTTTTTTCATGAGTGCTCTGTTGCAAGCAAATTCGGTAAAGTCCATCTATTGTAAGGGTCTTATCGATAATGGCTTCTTCTTCCAGATTCTCGCCAATAAGGTGAGATATTCCTCCCGTTAAAATGACCTTGAAATCACCTAAGTGAACATATTCTGTTTTAATTCTCCTGATAAACGCATCGACCATCAGTGAATGTCCCTTAATTATTCCGGAAAGTAAAGCATCACGGGTATTAGTTCCCAGGGTCTGTTTGGGAGTTTCCAGTTGTATTTTAGTCAACAGAGAAGCTTTTTGAAAAAGATTGGCTGAACTGATTATCACTCCGGGAGCGATTAGTGTTCCATAAAAAGAGCCGTCATTTCCAACCAGCTGGATGGTTGTCGCCGTTCCAAGATCACAGATAATACAGTTAGTCCTGTATTTAGTCCATGCTGAATAAGCATTTACAACTAAATCAGCTCCAATAAATCCTGGATCTGACATAGGAAACTTCAGCCCCAAGGGTGTATATGCTGTAACATTATAGATTTTAACTTTCAGGTATTTTTCAAACAAATGTTCAAAGATTCTACTCAACTCCGGAACAACAGAAGAGATACAACAGGCATCAATCCCTTTAATGTCTATTTGATTTTCAAGAGCCAGAGAACTGATGACGGAAAAGTATTCATCCTCTGTCTTAGATGCATTAGAGGCAAGTCGCCAGGAACAGACAAGATCTTCAGCAGTATATATACCGATTTCAATATTGGTATTTCCGATGTCGATAGCTAAATAACGGCATTGCATATAAGGTAACTATTTTTATCCTTTTTTTTATTCGTCAAGATTCATCTGAATAAGGCTACAGCGATTTTATGCTGATCTGCTATGCTTTTTTGTTAACTAGAGCACTATTTTAACAGGATCATCTTCCTGGTTTCTTCGAATTTTTCAGTTTTCATTCGATAGAAATAGACTCCCGCTGATACTTCTCTTTCATTATTATCTTTACCATTCCAGGTGAAATTATAATCTCCCTGAAAAAAATGATCTTCCACAACCGTTCTGATTTTTTTACCCTGTATGTTGTATATATCCAATGTCACAAACCCTTCTATGGGAATAGAAAAACTGATATTCACGGATGGATTAAAAGGATTGGGATATGCTGGATGGAGCTTATAATCGGATGCTATGGGAATTATTTCTATAGAAGAACTTTCGATGATATAATGGGCACTAACCACCTCACTTGGCAGATATGAAGTCCGATAACCGATAGCCCTAATTGTTGTTGTTTCTGATATTAATATAGGTTCGGTATAGAGTTGACTATCCTGATCAGGAATGGTGTCATCAATGGTGAAGAAGATTGAGATATCTTCTGTATCACATTCAATATCAACCAGAATTTCTTCTTCATATATACCCTGTTCAGGAATAAAATAGGGTTCTGCCACCTGTCTGATCCCCAAAGTAAAGGAATACCACCCTCCGATGGGGCTATAAGTTGTATGGGGTGGTACTGCCTCATTAGTGGCAATGATTCTATATTCGACAAAATCTCCAACACTTAATCCATAACCGAAATCAACCATATAAGTATTGCCACCATAAAAATTAAACTGCTGATACTGAGAGTCTCCACCGTTGATCCTTGATTCTAATTGTACCGAACTAATTCCTGCAGGATCAGTTACTTCAACTTCCATCATCAATGGCAAATCATTCAGATAAACCTCTGTATAAGGATCATGAATAATATAAGGTGGTTCTCCCTCAAAACTAACTATAAACCTATGAGGATCTGGAGCTCCAATAAAGGGATGCTTAGACCTTCTTCCCGATTGATCAGCTGCATATATATAGTAGGATATCGTGTCTCCTGCAGCAAATTCTGTAATAGAAGCAGAAAACTCAAAATTTGCTGTTGCTGTTAAGGGAATACTCTGGAAATCTCCGCTATTGATTCTATAGTAAACCTTCAAAGAATCTGCATATAACTCCTCTCCACTATAGGGATATATAAAAGCATCTATCTGATATTCAATGTTTAATGGTTGCTCATCAAGTAAAGGAAGATGTCTGATATAAAGCATGCCCCGATCAGCTAATTCTTTTGTGCGGCAATGAACAGCATCGGTTGAAACCCAACTGCTGGAGTAAACACCAATAATCTGATAACCTGGCATAGCTTCTTCATATGACGTTAGAGCCGCACTATCCCAGGTACTACTTACCTGGGGAACATAAACCCGGTCATTTAATATCAATGCATTACTATAAGGTTGATTATTTGGTGTATATACACGGTAAACCCTATAAGGAGTCCCGTATGGAGAAGTCTGACAGGCAAAATAATTCGCTGTATTCTCTATCTGTTGATATTGAGAATGAGTTGTTGGAACTGATCTGATCAAAACCTTATCAGGTGCCAGAAATTTTCCCCAGCAATCTATATGATTAATATAGGTACCATTGGGATCTTGCACAACCAGATGGTTTGTTATCCCTAAAAAATTCTCTACATATTGATCTACGGTCTGAGGAGTCATCGATGAGTTTTCCGTATAGACTATCTGAGTGGAAGCAGCTGTGCCATGACCATCAGACATATAGTTACCCCCGGTATGCTGGATGTTCATCCCATACAGTGGTAAGTCATTTTGAACAGCATAAACAACCGGAATATTATCATCACTAGGTCTTGGACGGTTATAAGAGAAGTTTACCACTCCGAGTTCATTATTCCCGTTGAAAATAAATAAAGGACCATAATCTCTTGTCCAGTAAGAGTCTGTGGGAGCAATAATAAACTCACAATTAGCCATATTGACTCCATTGGTATTATAAGAGTTAATTGCCTGATTTTGAACATTCTGGCTACTTACTATTGTTACTACTTTTGTATATTGAGACATAGATGCGACCATGCTCAAGGGAATTCCCAGAGGATAACGGATTAATACACCTTCCATCGGCTCAAATTCTGCAATATTACGAACTGGCACAGGAGGAGGATCAGTTGGATCTATCCGGGTTCCAATCTCATCTAGTCGTAGTAATTCTTCAGGGGTCAACCATTGGGGTAAAGATTCAGGGTTGCTTTTCAACCACTCTTCGGTCATTCTTACCCAATCTACAGTAGCTGACATGCCAAATGCTATCATTAACAAGACGGTTAATATTATAAGTCTAATTTTCATCAAACATCCTCGCATAGTAGATTTCTACTAACTCTTCAAAAAAAACAAGTCATATATTATGTAAAGGAATAAATCAGGAGGAACAATAAATCATTCCATCTCAAGAACCTGATCTCATAGTAATCTTTATATTGCTATATGTCTGGAATTATCAAATAGTTTCACTTTCTTCCAAATTAATGGGGATTCATTCCACTAAAACTACCCTTATGGTCCAAATCAGTTTATAATTTACAGACTATCGGGTTACCTGAAGCATAAAAAACAGATGATCCTTTCTTAATTGCCATAATGGCAAAGAATCTCCTGGATATAATATATCAAGACTACTGCCCAAGCATAAAATCCTTGACAATTAACTTATCAAAAAATATGTAGTTACAAAGTAAAACTTAAAAGATAACAGAAAGAAAACAGATAAGGACAGCGAATGGCGTTAAAGAAGAAATGGCATATTATTTTATCCCATACAAATGGTGCTAACCTTCTTAATATTAGTTTAAACAAATCCCTGGGTATATTAGTTTTTATTGCCTTTGTCTTACTTTTTTTGGGGATGTTACTATCAGCGGCTTTTCTGGTCAGATACCGTATTTATTTCCCTCAAATAGAGCAACTTCAGACAGAGAATAGAATCTTAAGGACTGAACTGGATAAGTTAGTCACTGAAATTGATTCTATTATGTTTCGTATGAAGCAGATGGAAGAGTGGGAAGATCAACTTCGCATAGACCGCAACATTGGCCTGATTAATCGAGACATTCGTTCAATGGGTACTGGTGGTATACCACAGGTGAAAACATTCTTTTCAGAAGATAATAATGACCTGAATCTGAGATTGAATCATATCTGGTATCAGATGAACGAATTAAAGGGTATTAACAGTTTTGCCTATGACCTTCGCCGAGAACTAATGGATAATCTGCATCTCCAGGAAGAGATGTATCGCTTTACACCCTCTATCTATCCTACCTTCGGAAGAATAACTACTCCCTACGGATGGCGAACCCACCCTATTACCCGTCAGCGTGATTTCCACTCAGGTCTTGATATAGCTAACCGGTTAGGATCATCGATTTATGCTACTGCAGACGGAATTGTTAAGGAGATAGGTAGTAACCGTTATTATGGTCGCTATATAATAATAACTCACAAGTTCGGCTATGAAACAATGTATGCTCATTTGGATAGAGCTATTGTCCAAAAGGGTGAAGAGGTACACAAGGGTAAAATTATTGCTTTAATGGGCAACACCGGAAGATCTACGGGATCTCACCTTCATTATGAAGTTAGGAGATACGGCAGAAATCTTAATCCATATCATTACCTGAATAAAATGGAAGAAGATATAATCATAACCCAACAATAGTTATTAATCATGGCTATGCCATAATCACCAGATATCAAGGATTGTCTATCAAGACGATAATATATTGTAACGATTTCTCCCAAAATCAGGATTCATTTTCAAAGGAACAATTAGAAAATTTTTTGCATAAATTGGCAAATTCTCAACGGCTAAGTGATACCTCTGAAAAAAACTCCCTGATTGCTGTTGATGGTGGTGCTAACAACCTATTTCTTTACCGAATAATTCCTGACATTATTATCGGTGATATGGATTCAATAAAACCCGAAGTTCTCGAGTATTACAAACCGCTTTCAACTATAAAAACCTATCCTGTCCATAAAGACCAAACAGATACCGAATTGGCTCTCAACTGGTGTATAGAAAAAAAGATAAAAGAGATCATCTTTATCAATAGCTTACATGGAGATATAGCCCATTCTCTGGGAGTATTAATGCTCCTTTTCAAGGCACGTGAGAACCATATTAAAGCCAAGATCTTCAATTTTAGCGAATTGATTATGTTAATCCCCCAAAAATGGACCTATCATGGTCACCGGGGAAAAAAAATATCACTAATTCCCCTAACTGAAGTTGTTTCAAAGGTCAAAACAACTGGTCTTGAATATTCTCTGCATGAAGAAGACCTTTTTAGGAACTCAACAAGAGGATTAAGTAATGTTTTTATTGACGAGGAAATCAAAATCAGTTATGAGAGTGGAGAATTATTAGGAGTTATAGAATATAGTTTGGGGGAGATAGTATGAACAAAGATATCCAGTTTAAGACTGCTTTGAAGCGTCTGGAAGAAATTATTGATAAGTTAGAAGATAATATAGAGGATCTTGACGAACTGGTGAAATTATTCGAAGAGGGTTCAGAGTTGGTATCAATTTGTGATAGCAAATTGAACAACATCGAATCAAAGATCGAGACGATCACTAAAAAATTAAATGAAAGAAGCCAAACGGTTAACAGAGGCAGAAATGAAGAATAGAATGTTGTTCAAAAAAGATATAAAAGAGAAAAATGAATTGGTCAATATAGCACTGGATAGATTCTTACCCCGTAAGGATGAATATCCCAAACAGATTCATAAAGCCATGCGTCATACCTTATTTGCCGGTGG
>CAZSVG010000071.1:0-5946 GCA_964610195.1 uncultured Candidatus Cloacimonadota bacterium
GATTACTTCTTAAAGGATCCCGATCTAAAAAATGAGTTGAGTCGTATCAAAGAAGAAGGGCACGAAATTGCTTTATTAGGATCATATGATTCTCATCGCAGTAAAGATCTGGGGAAACAGCTAAATAGATTGGTTAGTTCTACTGGACATAAGGTTAGAGGCATACGTCATAATTTTAATCAATATGAAAATCCGGGTACCACAGAAATTCATAGTAAACTTGATATTCTCTATGATTCAAGCAAAGCATTGAATGAGCAGAGTGGTTTCCGTTATGGAATTGCTTTCCCCTATAAACTTCTTCATCCCGATAAAGAGATCGGGCATTATGAAATACCCCAATGCTTTTCAGATGATATTCTCCAATTGAGCAAATATAGTGTTTTATCGAAAGAGAGAGCTCAAACCATGATCAAGAATCTGGTATCCAATACGCAAAAGACAAATGGTTTGATAGCTTTTAACTTCTCTATCTCAAGATTCAATGATATCAAATATGATGCCCAATTGCTCGATTTTACTCTTCGGTTGTTAGCTCAAGGAAATGGATTTAAAGCCACCTTTGAGCAGATTATTGAATGGTGGGATGCCCGTGCTAAGGTTGAGATAAAAGGGGAAGAGGATGAAATACAAATCTATTTTCCAGATGCAATCTCAAATATTACTTTTACGATCTGGGGTAACAGAACTGTGAAAAAAATAACCGGAGCAAATGGTAATATTATCGGCAAATCTGTAACAATCCATGATATCAAGCAGAATACGACAATTGTCTTATCGGCTCCCCAAGATGACCAGATATATCTGGAGATCGAAGAAGATTCTTCTACTTCTGATGAATAATGGTCCTTTATCTTGAGAGAATCTGTAAATTTCTCGGAATAGTGTTATCAGATGGTAAATTTCTTATTTATGATTCGTGGCTAAAAAATTGAGATTATTGCTCATTGCTTATCAATTTCCCCCTTATGGTG
This sequence comes from uncultured Candidatus Cloacimonadota bacterium, assembly GCA_964610195.1. GTDB lineage: Bacteria > Cloacimonadota > Cloacimonadia > Cloacimonadales > JAJBBL01 > JAHYIR01. The sequence continues at coordinate 975 of CAZSVG010000071.1, forward strand.
GTCCGGCATCTATAAGAGTTGGTAAATTAGCAAAGTACTTACTCCAATTTGGTTGGGAAATTGATGTTATATCAGTAAAGAACATTTTATATCATTCTTACGATCCAGAATCAGCAGAAGAGTGTCGTTCTGTTCGATTGTATCAGGTTAATTCCTGTGAGATCGTTTCTTTACTATACTTTATAAAGAAATTCATCAATAGTATTCTGAAAACCATCACTCCTAAGTCCGATAATCAAAGAATAAACTCTTCTTACTCGAACAAGAGCAGAATCTATTTCTCGCTCTCAGAATCAACACGTTCATTTATCAAGAGGATTTTCCCCCCAGATGAAAAGATAGGCTGGTATCCTCAAGCTTATAGCCAGGGTTTGAAATTAATAAAAAAAGAGAGACCAGACTTGATAATGGCCAGTATCGGACCATATACCGCAGGTTTGGTCGCCTATAAACTCAGTATAAAGACTGAAGTTCCTTAGATTATCGCGATCACTGGTCACTAAACCCTTATGAAAGATTTCTGACTCCGCTCCATCGTTATCTGGCCAATTATTGGGAGCGAAAACTCCTTGAGCGAGCTGTTCTTGTATCCACAGTAGGAGAAACCATGCAACATGATCTTATCAATAATTTCCCAGAAATAACAGCTAAAAGAACAACTGTCATTTATAATGGTTACGACGAAGAGGATTTTAGTTCTATAGAGAAGACCCTGGGATTTACCTCCATGGCTGATTCTGAAAGCAGTAAGATAATAACCTTTACTTATGCAGGAAATTTCTACTTACAAAGAACTCCGCAATTTTTCATCAATGCCTTGAAGAAGTTAAAGATTGAAAATAGACTCCCTCATGATCTCAAGATCAAATTTATCGGGAATTATCATAAAGATATGCTAAATATCCTGTCAGATAAAGAATTGAGTAACCAATTGGAAATCAATCACCAAATCCCGCATCGAGTGGTGTTAAAAGAGATGCTGTATAGTGATGTACTATTATTATTTATCTCTAGTCAGGATGGAAAAGGGGTTTTAACAAGTAAAGTGTTCGAATATCTACGAGCAAACAAACCGATCCTTGCCATGATTCCACCTGACTCAGAAATCGCTCTTATCTTGGAGAGACAAAAGAAACATTTTATCTGCCCGATGGAAGATGAAGATCAGATACAGGATTTTGTGATCGCTATTTATCAGAATATCAGAAGACAAAACTTCTTGTCGAGTAATCAGCAAACTTTCAGTAACAATAAAGATCTTATAGAGTTTTCCAGAGAGAGACAATTTGGAAAGTTAAACCACCTCCTGGTAGAGAAGCTTAACGTTTCAACCAATAATAATCTCAATAATTAATACCAGAATCGGAACCCCAAATTGCCCAATGAAAACTTGGTGGGAAAATGAAAAAAATTAAGCTGCTCCATATTCAACTCTTACCGTTACTTTCGGGTGTGCAGAAAAAGATGCTCCGGCTTCTTGATGCTCTGGACAGAGAGAAGTATGATATATATGTAATCTGCCGACCCGGAGGTCCTCTGGTTGATAAGATCATAAAATCGGGTTATAAATACATTCCTGTCACATCACTAAGGAGAAATCTCTCTCTGTGGGATTTTATTTCTCTAATCAAGATCTACCTGATCTGTCGTGAATATCGTTTTGATATTGTTCATACCCATTCTTCGAAAACGGGATTTCTGGGAAGAATAGCTGCCCGTCTTGCCGGAACCCCGAAAATTATTCACACCGTAAGTGGTTTCCCTTTCCATGCTCAGCAATTTTATCTTGTCCGATTTTTTTATATCATGCTGGAAGCTTTTGCCTCTCTTTTTTGTGATTATCTGGTCATTGTTAATGAATATGAGAAGCACTTTATTCAAAACACCAGGCTATTCTCCACCAAGAAAGTACTAACCATCTTTAATGGTGTTTATACCGATCCTGAGATGGAACCCCGCTTATATGGACCAAAGGGAATGATCAAACCCCAAAAAAGCTTACCTGAACTTGTTGATTATTTTGTAATCGGTTCAATGGCTCGATTTGCCAAAGCAAAGAATATCGTCAATTTCACTAAAGTAGCAATCTCTGTTTGTCGTGAAAACCCTTTGATCAAGTTTGTTTTCATCGGAGATGGAGAGTACTGGGATGAGTGTTACGATCTGGTAGCTTCTTCGGGAATGCACCAGCAAATTATCATGCCCGGTTGGCAAAACAATATTGAATACTGGTTAATGAATATTGATATGTTTGCTTCATATTCTTATTGGGAAGGGTTATCAAATTCTATTCTGGAGGCGATGAGTTTCGGGTTACCGATTATTGCTTCCAACATCGTGGGAAATAATGAACAGGTAGACGATGAGAATGGAATACTAGTACCGGTTGATGATCATGTTCGGTTCCGTAAAATATTGACAGAACTCCCCTCTCGACAAAATGATCTGGAAAGGTGGAGTCGTAATTCATTGAGCAAATGCCGGGAGCTATTCAGCTTGCGGCAATTTGTTGAAGGATATGAGAAGCTCTATCTAAGTTGAGGAAAAAAGATTGGAATGAAAATTAAGAACAAGAAGTTAGTAAAAAAAGCTGAGGATCTTTAGTCAATGCCGATCAATCTCTCATTAACAGTGATAAATATCGTGGTGATATTTATTTTAACCTTTATATTGGTCCCTTTGAATATCAAATTATCCAGAAGATTTAAACTGCTTGATTATCCAACAGAACATAGCATTCATAAAGAAGTCAGACCGTTATGTGGTGGATTTTCTGTGGCCTTGCCAATTCTGGCAGGATTGATCTTCTGGCAATCAAGAATTCAACCTGATGCTGATTTTCTCAACTTTTCCCCGCTTGTAATCGGTTCATGTGGGATTCTTATCGCCGGTTTTTTTGATGATAAATATCATCTTTCTGCTTCCTGGAAACTACTCTTTCAGATATTAGTAGCCATTTTTATGTATTGGGGAGGCTTTAGAATCTCTCTTTTAACTAATCCCTGGAATGATGCCATCTCATTGGGATTTCTATCTTTCCCGGCTACCATCATCTGGTTTCTACTGCTTATCAACTCGTTCAATCTGATAGATGGGATAGATGGTCTGGCCACAGGAATAGCAGTAATTATCTCTGCTGTACTGGTCTTTATTGGTATTCGATACAGTAATCCTTCGCTTTATTATCTGTCTGTTTTTCTTTTCGCTGCTAATCTGGCTTTTATCTTCTATAATTTTCCCCCTGCCAGGATTTTTTTGGGGGATACGGGAAGCCAGTTTATCGGTTTCTTTATCGCAGCTATTACTATCGCCGGAACTTATCAGTATAAAGGGATCACGGCAATGACTCTCTTAATTCCGATACTTGTGTTATTCTTTCCTCTGGCAGATACGCTACTGGCAATTTTAAGGAGATTAAAGTATCGAAAAGGGATATTTACCAGGGATCATCACCATTTACATCATAAAATGCTCAGATTGGGTATCCCTACAAGGACGATAAACTATATCGGATATTTTATAACCTTTCTATTCGGCTTAATCGCTATCGGCTTCTCCTATGCAGGGAAAAGTCTTCTTTTTACTTTATTAATTGGTTTAGCAATAGTTATCTTCATCGCTCTTTATCTAATAGCAAAAAAGGAGCTATTAAAATGAAAAGAACCTTGATATTATTCACCATAATCCTGACCTTATCGGGTCTTTCCGCTATCAGAAATTGGCAGGCTTATACCAATACTACTCATATTTATGATATGTTACATATCGATAACCAGATTTATCTCGCTACCTGGGGTGGGTTGGAAATTTTTAATCTTGATACCAATCAGTTTACCAGAACATATACCAATGTAGATGGTTTACAAGATCTTGATATAAAAAGTCTAACCTTTTCAGAACATACGGAGACATTACTGCTCGGTACTGATAAATCAGGAATCAATAGAATTCAGAACGGACAATTCCTCCTGCCGATTAATGATGTTTTGGGATTACCAGCGAATAGTATTAATGAACTTGTTGTCAGTGACTCACTTATTTATGTAGCCACTAACCAGGGGTTAACCATCCTGAAAGACGTTGAGTCATTCCCCTATCCTTTACCAATCAATCATTATGCCACGCACAATGGTCTCTCTTCCAATAGGGTCAATTCCGTTGCTCTGACAGAAGATGGTTATCTACTATGTGGTACAGATAATGGGCTCAATTATGTTCATACTTCGACAATAACCGACCCCACTACCTGGCAACATTTTTTCGTCAATAACTCTCCTTTACCGGATAATAGAATAACCGACATCTCTGTAACCAGCAATGTCTACGCTATATCAACAAGAAATGGGATATTAAGGATTAATGATATTAATGATTATGCAGAGTGGACGCTATTCAATAACACCACTTATCCTGAAAATATGGTCACCGGGGAGATCTTAACGGTCTTTATTGATAGTTCCTACAACATCTGGTTTTCTTATGGAATTTGGGATGAAAATCTTCTCTATATTGAATACCCGGCTTATGATACCAATTTCCCTGTTCAGAATCCGGCCATCTATGCCATCATCAAGATCTCACCGGAAAATGAATTTACCATCTGGCAGAGTGGTAGCGAAAATGGTTTAACTACCTCTTCGATAAAAGGATTTAAAGAGATCAATAATAGAATTTTTGCCTTCACCTGGGGGTTCGGTTTCTTCTATTACGAAGATGGTTACTGGCATAACAGGGAACCCAATTGTATTGTGGCTCCTAATATCAGTGATCTTGATATCGATCAGTTAAACAGAGTCTGGATCACAAATGGCTCCGTAGGTAGTGGGATTAAGAGAAAGGGAACTCGGGGAGTATCCAGTTTCGATGGTTTTGAATGGCATAACTTTCAAAAAGAATCAACTCCCTTACGTAGTAACAATGTTTTTAGAGTTGCTATAGATGCCAAGAACCGTAAATGGTTTGGTAGCTGGGA
>CAZSVG010000072.1:0-5830 GCA_964610195.1 uncultured Candidatus Cloacimonadota bacterium
ATAACGTAACCTATGTCTTCTATGTAACAGCTGTATATACTCTCTCTGAGTCGGTACCTTCTAATTCGGTGACTGTAGTTCCTGGTCCCAATCAATTGATCCAGATTGGTGATGGAACAACAATGGGATATTATCTTCCCTTCAACTTCTTCTATAAATGTAGTCTTACTCAGACCATTTATATGGAAGAAGAACTAAATATTGCCGGACTGATAACCCAGATCAAATATTATAATAATTTCGTTACCAACTTAACGAATATGCCGATCCAGATCTGGATAGGAGAGACGACCCAGAATGACCTGTCTGCAGGATGGATACCATCTACACAGTTGGAACTGGTATTTAGCGGAACAGTCAATTTCCCGTCGGGACAGAACGTAATTACTATTGAACTTGATGATTTCTTCTTCTACACGGGTTCTGGGAATCTGGTTGTGATGGCAAAAAGAAATATGGATACCCAATATTATAGTTCTTCAGATCGTTTCTATTATACAGCTACTCCAGAGTATCCGGGCCGTTCGCGACATATGTTCTCCGATACGATCGACTATGACCATACTGCTCCGACTGGCGGAACTCTCAGTGCTAATGTACCGAATTCGGGTATTTATTTCGTAACCGTGGGGATGGGCTCACTGGACGGCTATGTATATGATCAGAACAATCAACCTATTCAAGGAGCAATGATAACTGTTGCTCAGACAGATTTCGTTGCTTATACCAATTCTCAGGGATATTATCTCTTCCCGTATATGTTCGAAGGGACCCATACAGTAACCGCCTCCAAGTTCGGATTCTATGATGGTGTAGAAGAGAATGTCCTTGTTGAAGAGTATGAAACAACGACAGTGAACTTCAACCTGACACCGTTACCAACAGTAACTGTTTCCGGGCGCGTAGTGGGGAGTGATCAACCAGATGTTGGACTGGATAACGCCTTTATCTCTCTCGACGGTTATAATTATTATGAGGTCAACGGTAATGTTGATGGAACCTTCTCCATACCTGGAGTATATGCCGATCATACCTATACCATGACTGTTCAGCGTGGTGGCTATTCGACCCTCACTCAAGATGTGGCTGTTGGTGACACCAATCTCGACTTGGGTGATGTAGTAGTCAATGAACTGGCTTTCCCACCGTTTGATGTAACGGCAACTATTGCCCCGGATAATATGTCAGCAGATATAGAATGGGTATCACCGGATGAATATGATTTCATCGAATTCCGCTATGATGACGGAGTCCCGACAACTGCTATTGGTATCCCTAATGGAACAAATAACACTATCCTGGGTGCAGTCCACCATCGAAGTGCTATACTAAATTCGGTATCCTGGTATACCGGAGGTGCGACTAATCATCCAACCGTCAATCTCTACATCTTTGGCCTTAATGCTCAGGGATTACCGAATAGTAATGCGGTTCTTTACCAGGCCAATAATGTGACCAATTATCATCAACAGTGGACGATCTATGAACTGCCGAATGAGATCAATGCTCCCAACGGCTTCCTGATTGGTTTGAGTGTAGTTGGCAATCTTGGTTTAGCCGGAGATGACGGAGTAGGGGCACCTTATGTCTACCAGAATAATACCCATTACTACACCGAGAACTATACTACCGGAAACTGGATGACCATGGAATCAGCAGGTTATAATCATAACTTCCTGCTTCGTGCTCAGGGATTTGATCTTGGCCCAATCAGGGGAATGGAACCTCTGGCTGGAACAAGAGGAATTGTAACTCATACCTCTCTCCAATCAGAGCCGATTGAATTGCTCAATTCAACTCCCACTGCCAAGATCAGCAATATCAGACATACCACTTCAATACGGGAAAATGATCGTGTTTTGATCGGGTTCATTGTTTATCGTTTGGCTACTGGACAAGAACAAAATCCTGATACGTGGGATGAGATCGGAACTATACCGGTAACAGAGACCAGCTTTACTGATAATGGTCTTAATGAACTGGTTAATGGAAATTATCGCTATGCTGTTCGTTCGGTTTATACCAATAATGTTCTTTCTATTGCTGCTTTCTCCAATGTTATCAATTATCAGGAACAGATCCCCTATATTTCTAATCTGCAGGCAAATGTTCAGGGTAATGATGTATATCTAACCTGGCAATGGGTTAGTAGAGGAAAAAGCACTCGTCAGATCACATTTAGGGATAAGGTAGAAGATGAATCCTCTAATTTGAGAGGCGACAGGGCATTTCTCGGTTTCAAGATTACCCGTAACGGTCCGGTTATAGCGGAAGGGGTTATGGAACCGGAGTATCATGATGCCGGAGTTCCTGCAGGAACTTATACTTATACCGTCATTGGTGTTCATACCAACGGTAGCACAAATATGCTATATGTTCAAGCTACTGTTACTACCGATGTTGATGATTTAGTATCTGAACCATTGATTACAGCTCTGTTGGGTAATTATCCCAACCCGTTCAATCCGGAGACAAAGATCAGTTATTCCATCGAATCTGATTCCCGGGTAGTAATCGATATTTATAACATCAGAGGTCAATATATTACTACCCTCGTTGATGACTATCAAAATGCCGGAAGGCATTCAGTAGTCTGGAATGGTAAAGATGAACGAGGCCTTGATGCCGGTAGCGGGATCTTCTTCTATCGTATGAAATCAGGGTCATATTCATCTACTAAAAAGATGATCCTGATGAAATAGAAATATTAATCAAACAACTTAATGATGGGGGAAGAGTGAAAATATCTCTTCCCCTTTTCTTATGAGTAAATTGTGACCGAAGATAAAAAAAACTTGATTATCTGTCATATTATTTGGATAAGTATTTAATTATATTGAGTTAGTTAGGAGATAATATGAAGTTCATAAAATCAGCATCCTGTCTTATCTTACTTCATCTATTATCTGTTTTGATTGGATATGAAAGTTCATCGACCAGAGAAATCAATACTATCGGGGAATCAGGGGTAATACAAGTAACTGAGTTTTCATCTCTAAATAATGATTTTTCAAAACATGGGGTGAAGATAGAAAATTCGATACCATATGCTGCAGGTGTTGAATCATTATGGGTAATAAGGTCAGAAAAACATAGCGAAAGTAACAGACAATCAATACTGTGGCATAAGATTTATCAATACACCAGGATCAAGTCTCTGGCCTTTGGGTATGACAATACCATTTTTTTTGGTGGTGGTGATTATCCACCCGTGGAAGTGGCTCTTTACCCGATATTTAGCGATCAAAATCCGCCAGAACCATTGTGGACTTATAGTAGCCACGAATATTCTGTCTGGTTTGTCAATGCTGCCGAAAACTCAGATCTGTACCTGGGAATAAATTTTCTCTCTGCCTTTCATGATCCAGCGGGTGAGGGGTATTGTTATCTCTATCTCTGGCATGCTGAGTCTTCAATCCCTGTTTGGAGTTATGATTTCTCAGGTTATATACCGGCATTTGTTGATCCAATAATTATTACAAATGATGATCAGCTCATCTTTGTTGCAATGCGTGATTACCAGGATGAAACTACTTCTGTTTATATCTTTTCCGGAGAGACCAATGTTCCACTGGAGATAATTACCTTCCCGGGTAGTTATGCCCAGATATTGCGAGTATCTGATGATGGAAAGATATTCGGTCTCCTGCAGGGTCCATTTCTTAATATCTTTGATCGGGAATCGAACTCTTTAAGACAGATGATCAGAATCGGTTCTTCGACAAATAACTTTGATATGAGCAGTGATGGTAATATTATTATTTCGGGGTGGCGAGATGTTGTTATCCATCAGTGGGATGGAGTCAGATATCGCGAGAAATTACGTTATCGAGACTCTGATGGGATCTGGTATCATGGTTACTGCCTGATCTCAAAAGATGGCTCTACGGCTGTTCTTTATGCCTATACCAACGAGTATAGTCTTAATCGGGTATATCTGGTCAACCTGCTCAATTTTGAAATTGTCTGGAGTTATGAGATTCAGCGAGCCGTTGGGAGCACGATGCAAATGCTGCCGGCTTATTCTGCCATCTCTGATGACGGCAGTGTTTTTGTCCTCGGTAATTGGGGGGACGATTCACCTGATAATCCGGCGTTAAAGGTTTTTCGTAGAGAAAGTAACGCCCCCTATCTCTCTCTTTCACCGACCGGTTCGATCGAGAGGACTGCCATAACCTCACAAGCCCCATATTACGTTTGTGCTGGCGGAAAGCTGGTGCATATGAATGAATGGGGTGCAGGAACCAATCTTTTTCTCATTGATCTGGAAATTGATGTTCAGTATGCCTCCCTGTCCGGATATATTAGAGATTCCGCCACCGATTTACCATTAGAAGGGGTTAGGGTGATTTGCGGTGATTGGGATTATGTTCAGAGCAAAGAGGATGGTTTTTATGAGTTTAGCCGCTTGACGCCTGGAGTTTATGATCTAAAGGCCGAGATAGTCGGATTTATCGATTATTTTGAAGAAAACCTGACGATCGAGGCAAGTGCTAATGTCATATATGACATCACGATGCAGGTTTTGCCAACAATCACCCTGCAGGGTAGAATTCTCAGAGCTGATCAACCGTCAATGGGTCTGGAGAAAGCATCAATCAAGTTAAGTGGATATACTGATTATGAAACGGATACTCAGGCAGATGGTAGCTTCCAAATCGATAATGTCTTCGTTAATCAACTTTACCAGCTTAAGATTGATCATCCTTTATATGAAGAGTTTATTCAGGATATCGAGGTAGGGAGCAATAATGTCATCCTGGATGAGATTATCCTTTCAGAAACTCCCTTTCCGGTTGATAATGTCCTGGCAATGGTCACTAATAACAACCAGGTTCTGGTTAATTGGTCAGATCCTGTAGAGGGAATTTTGAGAGAGTTTGCCTATGATAATGGGGTTGCAGTTGCTGCTGCCGGTTTTACAAATGGGACTGCTGAAAGTGTTCTCGGCTCGATCCACCATTATCATGCCAAGATCCTATATATTTCCTGGCACTTGAGTGGACCGACACTTCATGATGAGGTCAATCTTTTTATCTTTGAACTCGATGAAGAGGGTTATCCGATCACCACGGAACTGCTCTTTTTTGCCAAATCTGTCCCCAATGTTCAGCAGGAATGGAATCTGTATGAATTGCCCACCCCGGTAATTGCCTCTTATGGTTTTCTGGTAGGGATCAGCCCGTCTGCCGGAGGACATTTGGGGTTATCGATTGACGATGGTTCTGAGATGCAGTTATTTTCTCAATACACGGTCTTTGATTATACTATGGGGATGTTCTTCAATGTTTTTTCTGCCGGAAACTTTTTTATCCGTGCCTGGGGTTATGATTACGGGTATGTTTCCTATCCTGATTTTGATTACAGGAGTGTTGATCAATCTGATATTGCTTGGTCAGAGCAGGTTGAAAATCTCAGGTCAGGAGACGAACTGGCCAGTATTCCTTTAATAAATAAGTTAGAGAGTCAATCTCTGATTATGGAAGCAAAACCGATTAGAAGGGGCGTTAAACGGATCTTGCAAAAATATGATATCTATCGGCTTGCTCCCTCTGACCTTCAGGACGAGAATAGCTGGATATATCTTGTTTCTACAGATAGTAATCAGTTTCTTGATTCAGATTGGTTGAATATCTCTGACGGACTATACAGGTATGCAGTTAAGGCAGTATATACCGGGGATAATGAGTCTGCTCCGGCATTTTCCAATACATTATTGAAAAACCTGAACACAGATCTGACCGTTTATGTATCAACCTCTACCGGTGATAGTGCTCAATATGCGAGAGTAGTTGCAGCTGCTGTTGCATCCGATAATGATAGCTATAAA
>CAZSVG010000073.1:0-5811 GCA_964610195.1 uncultured Candidatus Cloacimonadota bacterium
CCTGCTGTCCCCGACTTTTTTAAAGACAGCTTTGGTCTTTTCTCCGATCTTTTCATTGAAGATCTGGACATTGGAAACCTGGATGGGTGCTTCCTTCTCGATAATTCCACCCTTCTGGTTTTGTTGGGTCGGGCGGGCATGTTTTTTGATAAAGTTAACCTTTTCGACGATCACTTTCTGAGTTTTCGGGAAAGCCTTGAGGACTCTTCCTTTCTTTCCCTTATCCTGTCCGCTGATCACGACGACGAAATCCCCTTTTTTGATCCTCATTTTTTTCGGTTTATCTTCTGTTTTCTTTTTCATTATAATCTCCTAGTTCGTAACATCGACTTCAGTCTGTGCCATTTCGCTTTTTTAGATAACTTCCGGTGCCAGGGAGACAATCTTCGTATAGTGTTTCTCTCTCAGTTCTCTGGCTACAGGACCGAAAATACGAGTAGCTTTCGGCTCACCCTGATCGTCGATAATGACGGCGGCGTTATCCTCAAAACGGATATATGAACCATCCGCTCTTCTGACCTCTTTACTGGTTCTAACGATTACTGCTTTTTCAACAGCTCCTTTTTTGATCTTTCCCTGGGGGGTGATCGCTTTGACGGCAATGACGATGACATCACCCAATGATGCATATTTACGCCGCGTTCCGCCCAAGACTTTAATACACTGGGCTCTTTTTGCTCCGGAATTGTCGGCTATCTTCAAGATTGTCTGTACCTGAATCATTTCCGTTCTCCTTATTTGCTCTTTTCAATAATTTTGGAAAGAATCCACTTTTTATCTTTACTCAGGGGTCGGTGTTCATTGATCTGGACAGTATCTCCGATCTTGGCTTCGTTATTTTCATCATGAGCCTTGAACTTTTTATGCTGACGGACGGTCTTTTTATATAGTGGGTGGGTAAATTGCCTCTCCACTCTGACCACGATGGTCTTATCCATTTTATCGCTAACCACTATCCCTATCTTGGTCTGTTTTCTTGCTACGGTCATTTTAACCTCTTTCGCTATTTCGTTCAGTTAACAACGTCAGAATCCGGGCAATATCCTTACGGATAAATCTCATCTTCAGCGGATTTTCCAAACGATTTCTGGCATTTTGAAATCTCAAATTGAACAATTCTTCCCGCAAATCTTCAACTTTCTGTTTTAATTCGTCGTCTGTTAATTCTCTTAACTCACTCATCTTCATAGTTCTAACCCTTCTCTTGCTACCATTTTTGTTTGAATGGGCAGTTTATGATTAGCCAATCTCATGGCTTCTTTGGCTATCTCGACATCGACCCCCTGGATCTCGAATAAAATCCTGCCGGGTTTAACGACTGCTACCCAAAATTCCGGAGCGCCTTTACCTTTTCCCATTCTGGTTTCGGCAGGTTTTTGGGTCACTGGCTTGTCCGGAAATACTCTGATCCAGACCCGGCCGATTCTTTTCATATGTCTGGTAATGGCCACACGGGCAGCTTCGATCTGCCGGCTGGAGATCCAACCCGGTTCGAGAGCTATGAGTCCATAATCACCAAAAGAGACATTAAAACCACCTTTGGCCAAACCTTTCATTCTGCCGCGATGTTGTTTTCTATACTTAATTTTTTTCGGGGCTAACATTGTTTACTCCTTGATCCCTTTAAATAATCCTAACTTAAGACGTCGCCTTTGTAGATCCAGACCTTAATACCAATCACGCCGTAGGTAGTAAAGCATTCTGTTATAGCATAATCTATATCGGCTCTGAGGGTATGAAGCGGGGTTCTTCCTTCCTGGTAACGTTCGGTTCGCGCCATTTCAGCTCCCCCTAATCTACCTGAACATTGAACCTTAATTCCTTCAGCTCCTTCTCTCATGGAGAATCTGATTGCCGATTTCATGGCCCGGCGGAAAGATACTCTATCTCTGAGTTGGCGGGCGATCTCCTGGCCGACTAACCTGGCATCTAACCACGGTTTTTTGATCTCATTAATATTGATGAACACGGTGAGCGGGTTAGACCGGTTTTTATTGATCAGGACGGTCAGCTCATTACGTAATTGATCTATTTCCGCCCCTTTTCTGCCGATGACCTGTCCCGGACGGGCGGTATGGATATCGATAGACATGGAATTTGTTTTCCGGGAGATGGCGATCTTGGAGACCATGGCATTTTTGAGTCTGCTGACCAGATATTTTTTGACCATCAGGTCTTCGTGAAAATTATCGACATATTCCTGTCCACTGGCGAACCAGATGGAATCAAAATCTTTATTTATCCCGAGTCGTAAACATACCGGATTGATCTTCTGTCCCAATTATGCCTCCTCTTCTTTCTGCGCAATAGCTAATGTTATATGACATGTTCTTTTACGGATAATATTTGCCCTTCCCAAAGCTCTGGGCATATAACGGCGCATGACCGGCCCGTCATCGGCAAATGCTTTGGACACGAAATATTGATCCAGATCTCCCTTTCCCTCTTTTTCAGAGACACTGGCAATTGCTGAATTGAGGAGTTTCTCCACCTTCAGGGCAAATCTCTTATTGGAAAATGTCAGTATTTTGCGAGCATCGTGGATATTCTTCCCTCTGATCAAGTCCAGGATCAATCTCGCTTTCCTGGCGGAACCTCTCAGGTTTCTTACTCTGGCGGTCGCTTCCATCTATTACTCCTTATTTAAATTTTACTTAACTCTTAGCTCTCAGCTCTTAGCTAATTATCTACCTTTTTCTTTTTTCTTCTTCTCTTTATGTCCGCGGTATGTCCTGGTGGGAGAAAATTCACCAAGTTTATGCCCGACCATATTTTCAGTAATGAATACCGGGACGAATTTTTTGCCGTTATGAACAGCGAAAGTATGCCCGATAAAGTCCGGCAGGACGGTCGATCTGCGTGACCAGGTCTTGATCACGGTCTTCTTATTGTCTTCGTTAAGCTTTTGAACTTTAATGATCAGATGATCATCTACAAAAGGTCCCTTTTTAATCGAACGAGCCATTTATTTCCTCCAACCCTATTTCTTTTTCATCGCTTTAATGATGTATTTGTTGGACTCTTTACGTTTTTTGCGGGTTTTGCCACCCTTGGAGAGTTTACCCCAGGGAGATACGGGATGTCTTCCACCGGAACTTTTACCTTCGCCACCACCCATCGGATGGTCAATCGGGTTCATGGCCACCCCACGGACTGTTGATCTGATCCCCAGCCATCTTTTACGTCCTGCTTTACCGAAGACGATCAGGTTATGTTCGGTGTTCCCGATCTGCCCGATAGTAGCAAGACACTCCTTTCTGAGGAGGTAGATGTCGTTAGAGGGGAGCTTCACATGAACGTAATTTCCCTCTTTCGCGACTACCTGAGCTGACGAACCGGCACTTCGGGCGATCTGACCCCCACGACCAGCTTTATATTCAACATTATGAACGGTAGTTCCGAGCGGAATCCTCTCTAAAGGTAGAGTATTCCCAATGGCAATTGCTGCTTCCGGACCAGACATGACGACTGCACCGACTTTCAGGTCGATGGGAGCCAGGATATATCTCTTTTCTCCGTCGACATAATGGAGGAGGGCGATCCTGGCTGAGCGGTTTGGATCGTATTCAATAGCGGCGACTTTCGCCGGGATATTGAACTTGTTCCTTTTAAAATCGATAATCCGGTAATGCCTTTTATGCCCGCCACCTCTGTGTCTACAGGTAATACGGCCCTGGTTATTACGACCAGCCTTACTTTTCAGTGGCCTGATCAGAGATTTTTCCGGTTCGGTTTTGGTTATCTCATCAAATGTATAACCTGTCTTGAACCGCATGGTTGGTGTTATTGGTCTATATGATTTAATACCCATTTTCTAACCTCTTTTATAGTTCAAAATCGGGAATGGTATAACCTTTTTTCAGAGTAACGATCGCCTTTTTCCAGTCTGGTCGTTTCCCTTCGAATCTCCCCATTCTTTTGATCTTACCATTCATCCGGATGGTATTTACATCAGTCACTACAACCGAGAAGATCTTCTCGATCGCTTTCTTTATTTCGATCTTATTTGCTGCGGTACTAACTTTGAAAGTATAAGAATTGTTGTTACTCAGTTGAGTACCGGATTTCTCCGTCAATACTGGAGAAATTATGATTTCTCTTGGATGTTTCATTTGCTGAATACCCCCTCTACTGTTTTTAAAGCAGCCTCTGTAAAGAGTATGTATCTGTTTTTGAGTATCTCATAGGGGTATATACTGTCTGCTCTGTCGGTTTCAATCCCTGGCAGATTGGAGAATGATTTGATCAGATTAAGATCGCTTCCGTCAATGACCAGCAGTTTTCTCCCTTTGTCGGGAATAATTTTGGTCAATAATTCAGCTGCTTGTTTTGTATTGGGGTTATCAAATTTCAGATCTTCGATGATCATAATAGCCCCATTCTTTGCCTTTTCGGTTAAAGCAATTTTTAGAGCAAGTCGTTTCTTTTTCTTCGGGATGAGACGATACCAATCTTTCGGTCTGGGACCGAAAGCGTTACCTCCACCAACTCTAACGGGAGAGCGTCTCGAACCAGCCCGGGCATTACCCGTCCCTTTCTGACGATACATTTTAGCGGTGGTTCCCTTTACTTCTGATCGACCCTTGACCGAGGAAGTCCCCTGTCTCTGATTGGCCAGATACATGTTTACCACTTCATAGAGCAAAGCTTCCCGGTTGTTGGTAGTAACATTAAATATCTCTTCATTCAGAGCTACGGTTCCAATTTTTTCACCGGTTACAGAATATTTTTGGGCTTCTAACATCTATAAGCTCCTTATTATAATTCCTTACTTAATAAAACCAGACTGTTACGATGACCCGGTATGGCACCTTTGACCAATAAGAGATCATTCTCTTTATCTACATTGACTACCCTGATATTGGTCATCGTGATCTTTTCCGATCCCATATGTCCGGCCATTCTTTTCCCTTTCAGAACACGGGAAGGTGTAGCGCACTGACCAATCGATCCCGGTCCCCGGAAAGATTCATGAACACCGTGGCTCCCTTCAAATCCCCGGAAGTTATGACGTTTCATCACTCCGGCAAAACCTTTACCTTTGGAGATCCCGGTAACTTTGAGTAGCTCATTGGGAAAGAACATCGAAACATCTAATTCTTCCCCCTCTTCCATATCACGATATAGTTTCAGCCGGAACTCTTTTACATATCTGTATGGCTGACTGTTATGTTTCTTGAAATGACCCATCTTCGACTTGTTGACCTTCTTCTCTTTGATCGGTTCAAAGCCTAACTGGACAGCATCATAGCCATCTTTAGCCCTTATTTTGCGCTGAATGACTCTGCATGGCCCGACCTTCAGGATGGTTACGGGTATTACCTTCCCATCTTCATTAAAGATCTGGGTCATGCCGATTTTTTTACCTATAAGCCCTATCATTCTAAAGCTCCTTTATCAAACTTTGATCTCAACATGCACACCGGCCGGTAAGCTCAGCTTCTTTAGAGCATTGGTCGTTTGTGGTGTTGGATTCATAATATCAATTACTCTCTTATGCACTCGCATCTCAAACTGGTCTTGTGACTTTTTATCTACATGAGGTGACCTTAATACTGTATAGACTGTTTTCTCGGTTGGTAACGGAACCGGACCGATTATTTTAGCTCCTGTGTTCCGGGCACTTTTCACAATCTCGGCTACTGAATTATCCAATAAACGATAATCATAAGCCTTCAGTTTGATTCTTATCTTACTTAATTCTTTTGTGGACATCTTAGCTCCTGAAATTTGCTCGCTTAATTTTGCAACCCTTTTGTAACATAGACTTCAGTCTCTGCACCCAGATTGATGGAGGGCAACATTTACTTA
>CAZSVG010000074.1:0-5756 GCA_964610195.1 uncultured Candidatus Cloacimonadota bacterium
CACCGAAGGCACCGAAAAGATTGGAACAAAAGTTGAATTGAATTTCTTTTCATAGGTGTGCTCATTGCATAAAATTATTGAGGGGTACATAGTCTTTGACATACTGGGGGATGGTTTCCCGTAAAGTGTCGAGGTCTTTGATGTCCTGAATGGTCAAAACGGAGCTGGTTGCTAACCTGGCATATTCTCTATTGTTGATAATCTGGCGGATCTCTTCGTCGGTTATGTATGCCTTGAAAAAGCGCTTTGCCGTAGGAACATACTGACTCCGGGGTTTATTGATGGCAATGAATTTATCAAATTCTTCATCAAGAACCTCGTGTTTACTCTTGATCTTATCAATTCTGCCGAATGCTAATTCCAGGATCTGTCTGAACGGGAGACGCCAATCGACCTTGAGGTCTTTTCTCAGCTTCTCCAGATTGAAATAGTCTTCCGGTCTATCAAAAATGTTTTCGATGATATAATCTTCCGCGGCTTCGTAATCCTCTTCGGATATCTTTTCTTTGATAAAGGGTACTTTCTTTACCTGATCAGCAAACTTTTCAAACATCTTGCGGTCGATCTTCATCCCGTTTTGATCTACGAGGGTTTGCTTCATATCCTTGATCAAATCTTTGTCTCTGTAGGTATATTCTTCAGGAAGAGGAGGAGTTGGTTCGGGAGGTGTCGGTTTTGTTATCGGTTCGGGAGTTTTGGGCAGTTCCAGTACTTCATCATAATTGAATTTCTCTTCGAAGTATTCGTAATTGGCAAAGAAATCAAACAGCTTGAAAGAATCTTTTTCTTTGATAATGATCTCTTCTTTACCATTGTATCGATGAGTGAACTTGAAAGTATGCTTACGGGTTCCCCGGCCCTTGATCTGAATAAAATCGGATGGGGAAAAGATCGGTCGTAAAAGAGCAAGATTGAGAATATCGGTACAGTCGTAGCCGGTAGTCATCATTCCGACTGTAACGCAGACCCTGGTGCGGGAGCTTTTATACCCTTCCAGAAATCTGGTGTACCCGTTAAAATTATTGTTTTGAAAGTTTTTAGAAAATTGCTGGGAGTTGGGAATGCGTGAGGTAACCTGAACGGCGAAATCGGAATTGTATTTACCGGGAAAATAAATTTCTGCCAGTTCATTGAGGATTTTAGTGATTTTGGCAGCATGATCCTGACTGACACAGAAGAAGATAGATTTGCCTATTTCATTACTGATCGGATCTCTGAGAGCATGCTTGATGAAGGTATCACAAAAAACCAGGTTCGTCGGATCGGAAAAGAACTTCTTCTCAAAATGCTGCTGACTATAGATCTTTTCGTGAAGGTTACCATCTTCATCGGGAACCAGGACCGAGTATCCCTCATCGGAAAGAAGCTGTGTGGTGACGTTCGTTCGGGCATCGATGACATAGGGATTTAACAGATATCCATCTTTTACTCCATCAGTCAGAGTATATTGAAAAGTCGGCTCGGAATTTTCACAGCCAAAGGTCTTGTAAGTATCCAGCAATAGTCTTTTTTCATAAGCTCTGGGATCAAGTTCTCTTATGGATTCGATATCCAGATTCTTTAAATAATCTTTGGGGGTAGCGGTCAGACCGAGTTTATAACCTCCGAAATACTCAAAGATAGCCCGGGCATTACCGTTTATACTTCGATGTGCTTCATCAGAGATGATCAGATCGAAATCGGTCGGTGAAAAGAGCTGTTGAAATTTATCGGTCAAGCTCTGAACGGTAGAGATAACTATCCGGGCTTTATGCCAATCGTCTCTGTTCTCTTTGTAGATAACTATGGGATAGTCATTCTTAAGATAATCGGTAAAGGCAGTTTTTGCCTGATTCTCCAGCTCTATCCGGTCAACCAGAAAGAGAGCTCTGATCGCATTGCCGGTGCTAAGGAAAAGCTTGATCACAGCAGCAGCAACCAGGGTCTTGCCTGTTCCGGTAGCCATTTCAAACAGAAAACGGTCATTACCGTGGGCTACCGAATCCTGAATGCTCTTAATAGCCCTTATTTGATAGGCTCTTAAAAGTCGGTAGTTGTTGTTTTTTAGATAGTCACTTCGTTTCTCCTGATCAAGCCATTCCGGATCAGTTTCATAATAAGGGTTCTGGCTCTTCAGAATATATTCGGCAGTGACATCTTCTCTGACTAAAAGGTCGGGGTTAGGTTTTGATTTTTGTTGTTTGAGAGAAGAAACCGAATCCTGAGAGGGAAGCCTGGTAATGATGTTTGAGTTACCTTTTTTCAAATCCCAGAAATAATGGATGTTGCCGTTAGAAAGAATTACGAAACGGACATCAAGATTATTGGCATATTTTCGAGCTTGCTCCTTGCCGTCTAAGGGGTCTTTGTCTTCTTTTTTTGCCTCGAGAACTATGAGAGGAAAGCCGGAATCATCCAGGAGTAGATAATCGACAAATCCGTTGCGGGTATGCTCGAAGTCATCACCAAGAGAGTCGAGATCCTTTTGGCTTACTTTGACGTTCTTTTCCAATTGGATGTTGGCTTTCTTACCATTATCGTCGAAGAATCTCCAACCTGCTTCTTCCAGAAGCTTATTGATCTTGATTCTTGCGCTGGCTTCTTTGCTATACATTGAATACCTCTAATAAGGAAAGCTCTTGAAAATAAACAAATAGATTTTGGCTATTTATGTCAACTGTTAATATCTATTTTTTTCTTGCTATTTTGGATGTGAACATGGCTTGTTTGTTATTGCTGCTTATACTGTTGAATATTCATCCTTCGATACGATTATTGGGTAGATAAAGCAAGGAGAAACACCAATAATCACTCAGGATGACGTTTTAGGTGCTAGGTTTTAGGTGTTAGGTGCTAGAAATTAGGAAAAAACCGGAGGGAGCTGAGCAAGTCATATCAATGGAGATCAAGCAAAGGTAAACAGGCTTTAAGCAGAGCAGGTGATAAAAAATCAAATTAGGTATGTAGCGATGTTATCGGGATTAATTGTGTTAATTTTATCAACCTTATACCCCTCGATGAAAGACTTTATTTGTTTACTTGGTCTCTCTTTGCTCCATTTAATCTCATAAGCGGTGAATTTCCCATCAATCTCTTCGATATAATCTATCTCCTGTCCCTGTAGTGTTCTCCAGAAGAAAGTATTGGCATAGATCCGCTTGTTGTTTAGATATTTTCTTCGTTCACTAACCACAAAGTTTTCCCATAAGTGACCTATATCTGTTCTTGTATTAGCCAGATTGAAATTGCTTATCAGGCTGTTTCTGATACCATTATCATAGAAATAGACCTTCATTCCACGTTTAATCTCATTCCGCATGTTCCTTTTAAGGGCTGGTAACCGGAAAACTATAAACGCCTTTTCTAATAAATCAATGTACTTTTCTACCGTTTCATTATCAGCTCCTACCAATTGAGCAATCTCATTGTAAGACACTTCATTTCCGATTTGAAATGCTAATGACTTGGCTATCTTCTCAAAAAGCTGTGGTTTTTTGACCTGCTCCAGTAAAAAAAGATCCTTATAAAGATAACTGTCCGTTAAGAGATGCAGAAGTTCCTTTTCCTGACCCATAGTTGTCACTATTTCAGGATAGTATCCGAAGATCAGGCGATGTTCCAATAAACGCTTCTCCTCGATCACTCCATGATGTGAAGTCATTTCTGAAAAAGAGAGAGGAAGAAGGATATATTCATATTTGCGTCCGGTTAAAGGTTCTTTTATTACCCCCGATAACTCAAAAGAGGAAGAACCTGTAGCTATAACCTGAATCTCGGGCAGGTTATCAACGATCAATTTAATTGTCAGACCAATATCAGATATCCGTTGAGCTTCATCGATGATAACAATCTCTTTATTCCCTATAAGGCTTTTCAAACGGGTTGATGTTGTGTTACTGAGTAAATCACGAATATCAGGTTCATCACCATTGAAGATGATCGATTTGTAATCTATCTTATCCAATAACATATTAACCAGAGTCGTTTTCCCGGTCTGCCTGGCACCAAATACAATCAGTGCTTTCCCCTGAAACAGCTTTTCCCGAACAAAAGACAGGATATCTCTTTCTATCATTTTCCTTACCTCCCTATAAAGACAATATAACTTTTGCGATTCAAATCGCAAAACATATATATTATTTTGCGATTTGAGTCGAGCTTTTTTTTGGATTTGAATGCTAGACTTCTTTATCGTTTAGGCTGTATATGGTTAGGAAACAAGATATGATCTTTTCCGATTTTAATTGGCAGCAAACAAGCCCTTGAAATTCAGGGGCTTATATTATGGTTCCGGAAGAGGGATTAGAATCCTCGATCTAGTAGTTAAATCGCTTCGAACCTCAGACTAATTCTATAAACTTTCATAACACTGTTTTTTCATCCTCTCTCTTACCGTCTGTCAAAGGCAAAAATGTGAGAAAAAAATCAAGGAGCATTCTTGCAAACACGGAAGCCTATAAAGTAGAGGGTATCTGTAGCGTAGAACTGGTCACGAAGTGAAATAGTGCAGAAAAAGGCTGTATTGTTCCAGCTCCCGCCCCGATAGTTACGTTTGGTACCGCTAACTGGACCAGTTGGATTGGTATATGAACCGGTTGGATAACCACTATAAATATCCCATACCCAGTCAAAGAGATTACCACTCATATCATAGAGTCCTAACTCATTAGAAAGTTTAGTGCCAACAGGATGAACACCATAATCAGGATGAGAACTACCACCGGGTAATGGGTTTCCTGCATTAGCACTGTACCAGGCATAATCTCCTAATTGACCAGGCCCTGTCCCTGCAACATCAGTTCCAGCATAAGTATAACTAAATGTTTCCGCATTCTGAGCAGTTACTCCGCCACGGGCAGCAAACTCCCATTCCATCTCGGTAGGCAAACGGTAACCATTGGCATCCCAATCACAAGTTATATTGGTATGATTAGCAACAACTGTGTTCCAGCCTGGAGGCCAATCATCGGGATTTGTTCCGTATGTGCTATAACTATATACCGGAGTCAAATCCTCCATCATGCTTAGACGATTACAGTACTCAATGGTCTTGAACCAGGAAACATTGTTGATCGGGTGATCAAGAGGATCACCATGTTGTGAGTTATGGCTTCCGGGATTGATTCCCATTACAGCCAGATATTCAGCCTGAGTTACTGCATATTTACCGATATAATATGATGATAATGAAACATAATAGTTAGTTGGAGTACCATTCCAATTAACAGGATTAAAATAACCTAATCCACCGGGATCAAAAGTCACACCTTCTGTTCCCTGAATATAGACCATCTCACCTGGAATAACTTCTTCTATGGTATACACTGCTTCTGCTATCTCACTCTCTATCCAGCCAACCCTCCAGGCTCTCGCTTTCAGGATAGTGCTTTCTGATATCTCTATATGAACTGTGTACTCCGGATGCGTTTCTGTCGGGTCGCTACCATCAGTTGAATATCTGATCGTTGTATTTTCAGTTGCACATAATATCTCTACCAGCAGTGGAGTATTATAAAACCCTCCATGTGGATTGAATGTGGGGGTTGCTACAGTGTCGGCGAATACACGAAAAGTTATGCTTTCAATTTCACTGATGGAAACTGATATTTCTGTATTGTTTGTCTTTTGAATTCTCATATGCTTCGCCAGAATAGAAGAGGCAAGAACTATTATGAGAAAAAATAGGGTTATTCTCTTCATATTTCCTCCTATTTCAGCATGATCATCTTGCTGAATTTCCTGTTGTCACTTCAGACTATAACTTATCTGCAAAAGAG
>CAZSVG010000075.1:0-5731 GCA_964610195.1 uncultured Candidatus Cloacimonadota bacterium
AGGGGGCGAAAGGGATCGTCATCGAGGCTTTCGGCCGGGGTAATCTCCCGCTTACCATGCTGGAAGAGATCAGAAGAGCCCTTGCCAGAAACATTGTGGTGGTTATTACCTCCCGGGTCTTCAAAGGGCGGGTGCTCCCAGAATACGGTTATGAAGGAGGCGGATTCTATCTCAAGAAAATGGGGGTTATCCTTGGAGAGGATCTGAAAGGGGTCAAAGCCCGCATCAAATTGATGGCTCTCTTCGGGAAGTATAAAGAACCCGATCTGGTGAAAAAATATTTCGCTTTCGACTATGAATAGTGGGATTTTAACACGAATACACACTAATCAAAGCACTGATTTACACTAATAAAAATAAAAAGATGAAAAAGACACAGACTAAAGTCTATGATACAAAAAAGGCACAGACTAAAGTCTATGCTACAGACCGATGTCATCCTGAGTATTCTGCCGTTTACCACTTGTTTCGCTTGCGGCAGGATGTATCGATGGATGAAGGTTCACAGACTAAAGTCTATGATACAAAAAAAGGCACAGACTAAAGTCTATGCTACAGACCGATGTCATCCTGAGTGTTCTGCCGTTTACCTCTTGTTTGGTTTGCGGCAGGATGTATTGAACCGAGGAGAATGCTTCTTCGTGGCTGCTTCCGAGCTCGGCGAAGCCAACGCAGGATGAATCATTCAAAAGCTAATAGTAACAACAAAGAAGGATAGCCATGAGATACAGAGAGATCAGATTATCAGACATCCCTGCCCTCATTGACCTGCGAACCAGAACCGACGAAAACTGTTTAAGCCTGGAAGAGTTATTAAGTCTGGGGATCAATGAAGATACTGTCCGGGAGAAGCTTAGTACCAATTATAAAGGGTGGCTCTGTGAGATCGAGGATAAGATTGTCGGTTTCGCAATTGGTGATAAGAAAACGGGGGAGATGTGGGTGATTGCTGTATTGCCGGAATACATCAATCAGGGTATTGGTACCCGGCTTCTGATTTTGGTCGAAGAGTGGCTCTTTGCTCAGGGTTGTGAAAGGCTCTGGTTGACAACCGATATCGATACGAGACTCCGAGCTTACTCATTCTATTTGAAACATGGCTGGGTAGATGACCGGATAGAAGATGGAATAAGGTATATGTCCAAAGATAAACCATGAGAAAAAACTCTTTAACATAGACTTTACTCTGTATCTTTTTGTATCATAGACTTCAGTCTGTGCCTTTTCATCCATCGATACTTTCTGTACCTAATTTCTTAGCCACATTCAATGGAGCAGTGAAATTTGGTGCAGAACACTCAGGATGACATCGGTCTGTAGCATAGACTTCAGTCTGTGCACTTTTTTGTCACCCTCAGCTACGCTGGATCGTATCGAAGGGTCTCGGGGAGTCAAGCTCCTGCTTGACTCATCAGACGAAGTCTGACTTCTTTGGAGCACTCTGCGAGTGCTGTGTGGCAGGCAGGAGGTTGACTTCGTCGAGTTCGGGAGCAGTTGCGAAGAGGTAGGTTATCGGTTACAATCCTTGCGTTATTATATCACTCTTTCTATTTTTTACCAGCCCTGAAGGGGCATCACATCATAGCCTGAGGTGAAACCTCAGGTATGGAATGTAAAACCTTTGGGGTGGGAGGGTGGGTACAATGTTCCTGACACTTCATGTCAGGCTATGTTGGGTCACCGCTCCGTGGTTATTAAAAACATCTCTCAATCAATTCTACCATACATCAATACATTCTGCACCAAATTTCTCAGCCACATTCAATGGAGCAGTGAAATTTGGTGCAGAAAACTCAGGATGACATCGGTCTGTAGCATAGACTTCAGTCTGTGCCCTATAGAAGGCATCCTGGTGGTTACCATCCTCGATTTATCAAGCCGAAACACAATATCAACAAAATAATAAGTTATATTGACAGAATTCTTATAGATTTTCAGAAAAGATAGACAATTCGACTATAAAGGAGGTCACTTCATGAAGATAACAGTATTTAACGGCAGCCCACGGGGAAGAACCAGTAATAGCCACAAGATAACCGAACCGCTATTGGAAGGAGCCAGAGAAGCGGGAGCAGAAACGCAGGAAATATTTTTGATCGAGAAGGAGATCAAATACTGCCGGGGATGTTTTGCCTGCTGGGGTGAAACACCCGGAGTATGCATCATCAAAGATGATATGGCAGCCCTGATCGATCTTTACCTGGATTCCGATTATGTCGGGATGGCAACCCCGGTCTATGGGATGTACATGACCGCTCTGATGAAGAATTTCTGGGACCGGATGCTGCCTTTGGCAACCCCGCAGATCCATAAGAACGAAGATGGTACCTTTTATCATAAAGGGCGGGTCACTAAATTTCCCAGGATGTTCTTTATCACCAATTCCGGTTTTCCGGGAGAACATAATTTCGAGCTCTTAAAGGGATTTATTAAAATGGTAGACCCAGTTCTTACTATCTACCGTAGCTGTGGGGAGATCTTATCTACCCCGGTTGTTGAAGGCTCTACGATCAATGAAAAGATAGCTCACTTTAAGAAGGCACTTCAAAAAGCAGGCCGGGAGATAGTTCAACAGGGTAAAGTCAGCCCGGAAACAATTGAGCAGATCCATATTCAGTTGATCAGCGAAGAGGAGTATATGCAGGGAGCCAATAAAGAGTGGGACGATAAACTAAAAAAGAAGCATTCTAATGACTGTTGATAGTTCTGGGAACTCATGATTTGTTGTTCTCCACTCGATTCAAGTATTGTATCATAGACTTTAGTCTGTGATTTGTCAGCCCTTCGATATAATTCTTGCATGCATAGCGAGGAGATAATCAAGAATCACTCAGGGTGACAATCATCTGTAGCATAGACTTCAGTCTGTGCCTTTTTTGTAACATAGGCTTTAGTTTGTGATTCTAGATCTCCTTGCTTAACCCCGATAAAACCAGCGAGGAATCGATTTCCTCGATTCTTATGTCGGTATAGATAGAGAATAAATTAAAAAAACAAATGGAGGTATCCATGAAAACGATCATTATCTATTCCACAAAATACGGAAGCGTCGAAAAGGCTGCCCAAAAACTCAAAGCACAGATTCAAGGAGAAGTTGATATTATCAATGTGAAGAATAGTCCCGATTTTCGAGATTATGATACCGTTATCCTGGGCAGCTCGATCTATGCCAGCGGTATCCAGAAAGAGATGAAGACCTTTCTGAAAAATAACCTCTCGCAACTGATCGAGAAGAAAGTCGGTCTCTTTATCTGTGCAGGAAATGAAAAAGAAAACGAGATCGCTACCTATATCGCAAAGAATTTTACTGATGGATTATCAGAAAAGGCAATAGCCAAAGCCAATCTGGGTTATGAATATGACCTGAAAAAATTCAGCTTTATCGACAGATTAGCGGTCCGCATTGTCGGTGGTGTAAAAGAGAGCAAGTCGGTTTTTCATGAGGAGAAGATCAAGGATTTTGCCGGTAAGATAAACAGCTGATCATTCAGGATCATTGATGATTTCTGTGTAAGATTTTGCCATAATAGGAGACACAGGAATCACTCAGGGTGAAAAAGTGGTAAAAAGTGAGAAATCAAAGGACTATTTCTCTTTTTCTCCCTGCTTCTCCTCTCCGTTTTCGAGATCAAAATCGAAACGGACCCTGATATCGACCTTCATCGGGACGTATTCCCTTCCGCGGATACCACTTAAGGGCTCGACTTCCCACTTTTTCAGAGCTTCGATCGCAACCTCGTCTAGACCCTCTTCTCCCGGCATCAGGGAGTGATGCACCCTGATGTTCGTGATCGTGCCATCCTCGAGGATCTCGGCATCAAGTTCCAGATAACCTTCTATTCCGATTTCTCTGGCACTTTCGGTATATTCAGGGAGAACGCGTTTGTTCACCACTACCCGTCCATCTCTGCTCGGTATAAAACCACCCCGGTGAATAAACCGAAAACCCGTAGCCCAGATGTATTGTTGGGGTATCTCTTCGACATAACTATCCCGTTTTCTCTGTTCCTCCGCCAGTTTTCGCTGTTGCTCCTGCCTAGTGGTTTCATCGAGGATGAATTCTATGGGTACTCTGGCTTTGATAACCATTGGTTTGTTGGTTCCTAAAGGTATGGCCGGAGTGAATTTCCACTGATGTACTGCTGCAAGAGCCGCTTCGTCAAGTCCCCCCTCACCGGGCATAAGAGATCTGAGAACTTTTGCCTCACCGACCGAGCCGTCTTCCAAAATCTCAACTTCGAGCACCACCGTCCCCTCGATACCCTGTTCAATGGCTGATTCCGGATATTCGGGCTCTACCCGGAGTAATATGCGGGGAGGATCATCATACCCGGAGGAGGTTATAAGGATCGGGATATAGAGCAATAAGCCTATTAAGAAAAGATATTTGAACCATCTCATAGCTATCCCCTGATATAGTTTTTTCTATTATATGGGTGGGATTATTGTGTCAATTTTTTTGCTGAAAAAACTAATGGTAGATGAGGTGGAGCAGGGAGGAATGCACAGGCTAAAGCCTATGCTACGAGGAAAGCCGGAGGAATGGTAGCAGCGATAGATAGGGTGGAGCAGAGAATGGTTCACAGGCTAAGGTTTGTGATACGAGGTGCACGGGGTTTAGCAGTGGGGAAGACCATTCGATACAATTCTTGTATGCATAGCAAGGAGATAATCAAGAATCACTCGGGGTGACAATGTTTTGTAACATAGACTTTAGTCTGTGTCTCCTGTGTTGGCTTCGCCGAGCTCGGTAGCAGCCACGAGGAAGCATTTTCCTCGGTTCGTTACGTTCTGCAGTAAGCCAAAAATGAAGTAAACGGCAGGACACTCAGGATGACACCGGGGCAGTCAAGCTCCTGCTTGACTCATCAGACGAAGTCTGACTTCTTTGGAGCACTCTGCGAGTGCTGTGTGGCAGGCAGGAGCCTACCACTCCTGAGCACCATAAACTTCAGTCTGTCTCACTCCATCACTACCTGTTACTTTGCTTGCTCATAAACTCCCCTCAACTATTTCTTGACGAAATTAGAGATCCTAACTTCCCATCTCCTCTGAACTTGACCATATCAGGTCAACGGAGGTAAATATGAAAACGATCATTATCTATTCCACCAAGTATGGTAGTGTCGAAAAGGCTGCCCAGAAACTCAAAGCACATTTACAGGGAGAAGTGGACATTAAAAATGTTAAGATGGTTTCCGATATTGCGAATTATGATAAGGTTATTTTGGCCGGATCAATATATGCCGGCAGGATCCAGAAAGAGATGAAGACCTTTCTGAAAAATAACCTTCCGCAGCTACTCGAGAAGAAAGTCGGTCTCTTCATCTGCGCCGGAAACGAGAAAGCAGATGAGATCCATAATTTACTATCGCAAAACTTTACCCCCCCATTGGTTGAGTGGGCGATAGACAAAGCCAACCTGGGATATGAATATGATCTGAAGAGATTCAGTTTTATTGACAGATTAGCAGTTCGGATCGTTGGGGGAGTTAAGGAAAGCAAATCGAAGTTCTACGAAGAGAGGATCAAAGAATTTGCTTCGAAGATAAATAACGTCTGATTTTATTGAGTTTATTAAGGAGAAAAACTAAGAAGTAACTGCCTGGTCGTATTCGGCCAATAAAGCTTCGATGAGTTCTTTGACCGATATAATTTCTTCCACCCGATAGGCGTTGGCACCACAGAAACCGAATCCTTCCTCAAAATTACCTTTCTTTGCCTTGGTCAG
>CAZSVG010000076.1:0-5717 GCA_964610195.1 uncultured Candidatus Cloacimonadota bacterium
GGAGTCTCGGTCTATGATGAAACCGCTTCTGTTTGGTATCATATCAATCGGGATAATGGTTTGAGATATAACATGATTGGAGAGATTTCCATCGATAGCCAGAATAACATCTGGGTCTCTAATCATGAGGGTGGAATCTATATTTTTGATATTGATGCTATTGAGACTTCTGGTAATATTCCATCTCTAACCTCCTTTGATATCTTTGATCCTATCGTTTACTCTGATGTGATCTCTCTTCATCATACTACCGATAAAACCTTCTTCGGATGCTATTATTCAGGGATCAGATATTGGGATGACACCTCTTTCCCTCAAGATCCTCAACCGGGAGATTATTGGCGAAAACCACCACCTTCCCAACTCTGGAGTACTTATATTTATGGGGTCGATTCCCGGCAGACATATTTCGGTGAAGAGGTTTGGATAGCAGCAGAGAACGGACTCTACATGTATGACACCTACTCGAATAAATGGTATAGATATACCACTACTATAAAACGGGAATACTGGTTTAATAATAACTGGCAACGTGGCCTGGAATTAATGCCAGATGTAAAATGGTATTTTGAGGGTGAGGAAAGACTCTATGGAGCTGCTCCGACTTTTCCGACAGCAATGCTGGTTGATCCTTTTGACCGCATCTGGATCGGGACAGAGACAAACGGTTTGACGGTCTATGATTTAACTACCGATCGCTTCTCTGTTCTGAATATGAACAATTCTCCCCTCCTATCAAACAAAATCACTGCCCTGGCTTATGAGCCTTATTCAGGCAATCTTTACATCGGAACTGATGAAGGACTTGTCTCGGTCGAAATTGGAAGATTATATAAAGACACTGATATCTCTCTTCGCACTACTATTGCTTATCCTAACCCCTTTAAGCCTGATCTTGACCAGACCCTGATCATAGCCAATAACAACAATGATATCATGCCTGAGGGGAAGAATCAATGTCGTATCTATAATAAGAATGGTGACCTGATTATAACCCTGGAAGAAGATCGCTTTTTTAAATTCTCCTGGGATGGTCGCAACAGTAATGGTAATAAATGCAGTAGTGGGGTATATTTCTATGTTGTCTCTTCAGCTAATGGAGATACCGAAAGAGGCACTATTGTCTTGATCAGATAACTCTCTGAGTTGATCAAACGGACACATAGTTCTTCATAAGTCAGGCATACAATTGACTAACAAAAAATCCTTTTTCAGTATAGAATTTACTCTCAATTCTTCTGTCACTGAAGTATATTTCACAACCCCCAGGGAGTTGATAACCCTAATAGGTCAATCTGATCGGCAACAGGTCTTGATCTTTGATAGAAAAGTATTTGATCTCTATCAAGATTTATTCCAAGTATATTTAGTCAATACCCCCTATTATTTTATTGATGCCCGGGAAGAAGAGAAAAAATATCCAGCCCTGATAGATCTCATTGAATTCTTAACAATCAACAAGTTTACCAGAAGTACTGAGATAATAGCTATTGGTGGTGGGATAACCCTTGATTTGACAGCTTTCGCTGCCTCCATCTATAAGCGGGGTACTTCCCTGACCTTTGTACCGACCTCTTTTGTTGCAATGATCGATGCTTCTATTGGTGGCAAAACAGGGATCAATTACAATAATTATAAAAATCTACTTGGTAGCTTCTATCCCGCCTCTAGAGTTTTAATTAACCGAGACTTTCTGAAGACTCTCTCCCCGGTTGATATCATGAATGGCTGGGCAGAATGCATTAAGGCTTCTCTATTAACCCAGAATAAACTATATGAAATGATAATGAATGGTAATCAGATCATCACCAAGGAGCTAATCCTGGAGGCGATTAACATTAAGGCTGCTCTCTGTGGTAAAGACCTGACCGATCTTGGAGCAAGACAGAAACTTAACTTAGGACATACTTATGCCCACGTGATCGAGTCAATCTCTGATTATCAGATTCCGCATGGTATGGCAGTAGCCATTGGAATCAGGGCTGCAGCTAAGCATAGTTTAGATATTGGTTTGATCAATGATATAATCTTCAACAGAATAGTTCAGCCACTTAACAAATTCAAATTCCCCCAAAAATTAGATAAAAAGTATCATCAGAAGTTGTTAAGCAGGGGAAAGGATCTACTGGAAATGGATAAGAAAAATCGCCAGTTAGGGCAACTTGTTTTATTTTCAGGGTTTCAAAGGACAACCCTGCAGTCTTGTAAAAATTTTTATCAGCTGATCAAGAACCTACTGGAGCTATAACAATAGTTTTATTTATCCAATAAATCTCTGACTTTCTTGATGATGATATCCATCTTATAAGGTTTCTGCAGATAAGCCAGATTCTCATCATAAACGTCTTCCGTTATCTTCTGCATCTCTATAAAACCGCTGGCTAATATATATTTCTGTTGGGGATTGATCTTCCTGATCCTCTGCATAACTATTTCACCATCAATGCCCGGTATCCCTTTATCAGAGAATACCAGCGAAATTTTATCCTTATTATCCTTGTATTGTTCCAGGGCACTATGTCCATTCGTAGCCAACAGGGTCTTATAACCTTCCATTTCAAAAAGCTCTTTTAAGCATTCTAACAGATCAGTTTCATCTTCTATAAGAAGAATCGTTTCTCCATCCCTTTCAAAACCCTTATCTTCATCAATAACCTCACTATGAGCCAACTCTTTATCAAGAATAGGAAGATATATATGAAAAGATGTTCCCTTACCCAAAACACTTTCTGCATCAATGAATCCTTGATGTGCAGAAATTATGCTCTCAACCACTGTAAGACCAAGTCCTGTTCCTTTTTCACTCCCCTTGGTCGTGAAGAAAGGTTCAAAAATCCGCTTGACTGTCTTCTTATCTATCCCTGTTCCATTATCGGTAATATCAATACTAACATATTGGGAAAATTTGGCGTTTTTAAACTTGGATTTTATCTGGGTTCCTCTGGTCATTCTGGCCGTTATGGTTATCTTTCCACCGGAAGGCATGGCATCCCGCGCATTAAGACAGATATTCAGCAAAGCTTGATGTAATTGTACTTTATCGGCCTTGATCTTGGGCAGATTGGACTCCAACTCTAATACAACCGATATTTTTCGCAGAAAGATTTCGCGTAGCAAGCTAACCAATTCTATAATTATCTGAGGAACCGCTACCCTTTCCAATCTGGGTTTTGATCGCTGGGCAAAGATATGCATCTGTTTAACCAGGGTCTCTGCTCGCTTCAAGACATCTTCTGATTTACCAACTTCACTGATAACCCTGTTTGAATTGTCAGCATTTTGTTTGATTTTGGCAAAATGTCCACTCAGGATTTCAAATATTTTCTCAAAATCAGTTACCATCCCACCAGTTAAAGCCCCCATACTTTCCAGTTTCTGATTCTGGATAAGTTCATCAATTATCCTTCGTCGTTCTGTTATATCTTCAAAGACACAGATCCTTCCAATATACCCCTGTTCCTCTTCTGCTATTATCGTGGAATAACCCCTTATTATCCTCCCATCTTGAAATTCCACTTCTTCAATAATGCTCCCCTTATCTTGATTAACAGGAGCTATAAAATTATTAATGAATGTTGATTTATTGTTGACAATGGTCAGACAGATTTCCATCAATTCTCTATATTTGAACAATCCCATTCTCAATTTATCTTTAAGACTCTCCACATTCCAGATTTCACAGAAGTAGTCACTGAAGTAAAGGATATCCTGCGTTCGATCGTCATAGATAATAAAGGCTACCGGAGCGCTTTTAGCGATTTGATGAAGCAGTAACTCCTGATAATGTAACTGTTTCTCTGCAGCCTGTAGTCTCAGTTTAAGTTTTCTGTCGTATGTGATTTCGATATCTTCTTCCGGTGCTACTTCAGCGGGATTGTATTTATCAGAACTACTTCTCTGCTGCTCACTGTTATCATCTATATCGGTTATTATCACCTGATAGATATGTTCACGAGCTCTACCTTTATCAAGACTGATCAACCAGCGATTTTTCCTGGTTTTCTTGTTCATTAAAAGGGTTCGATGGATAGTGTTGATTGTCTGTTCGTGTTTATCTAACTCTGCTATGCGTTTCAGCACATCTTCCTGATCGTCATGATGAATCAGAGAGAAAAGATTCTGTTCATTCAGGTCATCTTCATCAAAACCAAAATAATCAACCAGAGCTTTGCTCATATAGATTGCTTCCCCATTAGGCAAACACTTGGCCATCATTACTGGATTACTGGAATCAATCTTAATTTTTTTTATCATCCTTTCTTCCTTTATATCAACTCTTTAACCTT
Source organism: uncultured Candidatus Cloacimonadota bacterium (assembly GCA_964610195.1). GTDB lineage: Bacteria > Cloacimonadota > Cloacimonadia > Cloacimonadales > JAJBBL01 > JAHYIR01. The sequence goes on from CAZSVG010000076.1 coordinate 4,287, forward strand.
TAGCATTGCACTTCTGACTAACTATACCGGTTAGAAATTCAAAATAAACTATAACCGCTCTGCTAATCAAGAGATATTTTTACTTATTTACAGGAAAGAAACATTGGAAAGGTCTCTTTGTTTGCACTTTTTACGCTTCCAAAAGCTGAGTCTGGTGGATGGTAGTAGGTTATCCTGACTTTGAAACCGACATCAGTCAACAGGTTATGAACTTCCGATTCAGAATAAAGACCACATAAGTGGCGATCGGTAAAGATCTCCAACTCCCCTTTCTGACGATAGAGATAAACAAAGGTGATCTCATATTCTGAATCTGTTCCATCCGGATCAAAGCGATTCTCAATAACCGTTAACCACTCATCTCCCGAGCTGTTAGAATATACGATAGTATCATCTTGCTGAAAAGTTTCTCGGGTACTCTCCAGAATAAACATAAAGATACCGTTCTGGTTAAGATGATGGTAAACATTTTGAAAGAATTGATGAAGATCGTTTTTTGTAATCAGATAATCGACTGAATCGACTGCTGTAACAGCATCAAACTTATTGCCAAGTTTGTAATCACGCATATCACCTTCAATGTAATCGACTTCCGGATTGAGTCTTTTTGCCCAGTTTAACATGGCGGGACTGAGATCAACACCTGTAACTCGGAAATGATTCTTGAAGATGTAATCATTATGACCACGGCCACACCCGAAATGAAGTAGTTCTCTTATCGGAATCTTACTCTCATTTTTCAATAGCTCACAGAAGAGTTCTGTCTCTTCTAAATAGTCTTCCAAGGGGCTAACCAGATGCCATAAATGAGAGAGATCATTGTAGAGCCTTCTCTGATTTTTATTTTTCTCCATTTACCTCTCCAGGTTTTTTCGCTCTAATCCAAAGAATCCCCTCTTGACCATCTCGATAAGTTAGGTTTCCGTTAAAAAAGGGAGAATAGATATTTTCCACCGGTCCTTTCTTGGTTATCCGATAGGAAAGAAGTTCCAGCTTATCGATTAAATTGTATTTAATCATTTCTTCATCTAATCTTTGTGGTTCGGAGGGAGTAGGAGGTTCACCCAGATTGAAACTTCCAATAAATAACCCTCCCGGTTTTATTACCCGTAATATCTCTCTGCACATTGACGGAAAATCATCTACGTGGTCCATCGCATTTAAGGTAAACATAACATCAATAAAATCGGAAGGTAGTGGTATAATCTTTTCTGTTGATTTCAAATAAATCATCCCATGAGAGATCATGTTATCTGTAAATAGATCAGCATAGCGATCAGCAAGAACATCAATACCGACTCGTAACAGAGCAGATTGAGCCCAGACCAGACTACCCCGGGGACCACATCCAAAATCAGCCACAATCTTTCCTGTAAGAAATACATCTGATGTTTCTTCTGCCATAGCCAGCATCAATTCTCGGTATTGGTA
>CAZSVG010000077.1:0-5714 GCA_964610195.1 uncultured Candidatus Cloacimonadota bacterium
TTTTACATGGTTCAGGGGGTTGATGACCATCGGCAGTATTTTGCCCAGATGGGGGAGAGTACATATCTCCGACCCGGAGAATATATACTTCAATACGGATCAGGTAATGAAAGCCAGATGATGAGTAAAAGAATTAGCGTTATCAGAGAATATGTTCATATTGTAGAGCCTGACTGGGGTGGTTTGAGAGTGAGATTGATCGATGAAAACAGAAATACGATCGATACTCAATATGAATTGTTTGCCATGAAGAATGCCGAAAGTTATGGCTTCGGTATTGGTTCCCTGGAAGAGTTTGGTGAACAGCCTCAAACCTGGATATTAAGACCGGGTAGATACAAGATAGTTTTAAATAATAAACCGTTCAATACGATTGATGATTTTACAACAGTTGATCTGGCTGAAGGGGAGTTGCGAATTCTAACTATTGTAGTGGACTCAGACACCGATTCTCTTATCGGTGCAGGAATCCTGGAAACTGCTGAATATGCCAGAGAAAGAAGCAACCTGAGGTTTACCAGCGCTATTCATGGTAATTTAAACTTTAATATGGATAATACTACGGATAGAGAAAGACCGGCTCTAAACCTAATTGTAACCACTCAACTCGATAACCGACTGATCTTTGACAGGTTCCCCTATTTCTATTCCATGCAAAATCTTACTGATTTTGGTTTGAGTAAGGATCGAGACTCAGATTTGCGTGTCTCTACTGATAACTTTCAGATCAGGAATACTTTTGTCTATTATTTGTCACAGCTTTTTGGTCTATATGGAAGATTTGATATGGAGACTCATTTTTTCGAACAATTTGAACATGCTTCGGACTCGCTGAACGTGAGAATAGTTGATAGCGAAGGTCAAATCATTAACGAGCAGACCGGATTGGAGAAGTTTCGGATAACCCCTTCCATTTATCCACTGATATTCAGAGAGGGTGCCGGATTTAGCATCCGACCAATCAACAGACCACGATCCACAGTAAATCTAAGATTTGGTTTCGGGATGCAACAGGACATAAATAACAGGGTGTACCGTTACGAAAGAACTGTTACCGATACTATCAACACGGAGATTGAATACAGTGTTTACCGGGAAGCAGAATCTACCTATAAAGAGGGGATTGAGATGTCTTTACTGGCTAATTTCTTTACCCCTTATAACATTTCATATAATACTGCCTTAGATGTTCTGATTCCCTTCGATACCTCTGTTTCTAATACCTATAGATGGGAGAATACCTTTACTTTCAGATTTGTCAGACATATGGCTCTCGATTATAAAATCAATTTACTGTATGACAAAGATCGCCGAGATTATACCGAAGTTATCCATAATGTATTTCTCCGGTTAACTTATCTTATCTATTAAAGTTACTAACCTTTACAAAGAGTCTGTTCAGATGAAGAAAGAATTCCGGGATATTAAAGATTTAACCATCCAAGACGATTACATCTTTCTGTCCGGAGAATTAACCAAAAATACCATTCCTGCTTTCTGGGAGAGGCTCGACGAACCGGAAGATTTCAAGCAGCTAAAAGGGGTCGATTTATCAGGGGTGAGTGCAATTGATAGTGCCGGAGTTTTGTTTGTAGAAGATCTGGCTAATCTGATCAAAGAACAGAACGAGTTATTGATTAAAACCGATTCTTCAGAACTGCTCAGGAATTATTCCGATGAAATCGGGTATTCTCTACAAATTTTTAGCCAGAAATCTCTCCCAGAAGTAATTCCCGCTTATAAAAAGAGTTACTTCGAAAAAATCGGGGAGTCTTTTTTTACTATTAGAGATGCCATCTACGAATATCTGATCCTGTCAGCAGATGTCTTTTACTGGGCTCTCTGGGGGTTTTTTAAAAAAAAGGGTGCCAGAAAGGGTTCATTGATCCAACAATCAGTTCTTATTGGTGTCGATTCCCTCCCCATTATCATAACCCTCTCATTTATAATTGGCTTGATCATTGCCCTGCAATCTGCAGCTCAGTTAAGATTGTTCGGAGCAAATATCTTTATTGCCGATTTGATATCGATTTCCATGGTCAGGGAAATGGGGCCCATGATGACGGCAATTATCCTTGCCGGACGAAGCGGTTCTTCGATTGCTTCCGAAATAGCCACAATGAAGGTAACAGAAGAGATTGATGCTCTGAGGATGATGGCGATTAATCCGGTTAGATATGTAGTAGTTCCGAAATTCTATGCAATGACGATCTGCATGCCTCTCTTAGTTGTAATATCAATGTTAGTAGGAATATTTGGTGGTATTATAATTGCCATAACCTATCTCCATCTCAGCTTTCCGGCCTTCTATACTCAAATGCTCAATGCTCTGGTTCTGAAAGACCTTCTGGTAAGTTTAATCAAAAGCACTTTTTTCGGCTGGGCGATAGTAATTATTGGCAGTTTCTATGGATTTCGGGTTGAAGGTGGTGCCGAGGGAGTTGGCCGGGCAACAACTCTATCTGTTGTTACATCTATTTTTGCTGTTATCATAATTGATGTCATTTTCAGTCTTCTCTATCTACCGAAATAGAAATATGAAAGAACCGATAATAAAAGTCAGAAACCTTACTGCCAGATATGGTGAACAGACAATTCTCGAAGATATCACGGTTGATATCTTTCCGGAAGAGGTGACGGTAATTCTGGGTCCCAGCGGTTGTGGCAAGACGACCCTGCTCAAGAATATTCTGAGATTACAGCAACCTGCTTCAGGTTATGTTGAGATCTCTGGTCAGAATATAACCGCAATGGAAGAACTGGAGTATGAAAAATTACTTAAACATATCGGGGTTCTCTTTCAGGGTGGGGCTTTGCTAAATTCTATCGACGTTTTTGAGAATATTTCCATCCCTCTGGAACAGCACACCAAACTACCCCGTGAGATAATCGACAAGATAATCAGAGTTAAATTACAGCTGGTTAATTTAAGTGATGCCCTTTACAAAAAACCTTCAGAACTATCAGGGGGAATGAAGAAAAGGGTAGCATTGGCCAGAGCGATCTCTCTGGACCCGGATATACTCTTTTGCGATGAACCATCTGCAGGGCTTGACCCTCTTACCAGTGCCTCTCTGGATGAATTGATCCTCGATCTGAAGAAGCAGTTGAGAATGACAGTGGTGGTTGTAACTCATGAACTGGCCAGTATTCATCGTATAGCTGATAAAATTATCTTTCTCGATGAAGGGAAAATGCTCTTTAATGGAACGATAAAAGAGGCCAAGAATTCAAAAATTAAGAATATTACCGAATTTTTCAGGGTGGGATCTTTTTAAACAGAGTATGACAATTAGCAACATAGACTTTAGTCTGTGTATTCTTGATAAGAAGATATCGTGAAATTTTTCAGTAAAGTAATACGTTTTTAAAGAAAAAAAGGAGTTGATATGTTCTTCTTTGATTCAACTATTATTCTCTTGATACCGGTTCTTATCCTCGCTTTTTATGCTCAGAGCAAGGTTAAGGGAAATTATCAAAAATATAGTCGTTATAGAAATTCTGCTAATTTACCAGGATCAGAAATAGCTCGCGGCATTTTAGATCGTAATGGTTTAGCTGATGTCAAGATCCAGGCAGTTAAAGGCACATTAACAGACCATTATGATCCTCGGAAGAGAGTGGTCTCCCTTTCTGAAGATGTCTATTATGGAACTTCCATATCTTCGGCTGCTATCTCCGCTCATGAAGTTGGGCACGCCATCCAACATGCCACCAAATATGCTCCTTTAGCAGTCAGAGCAAGTATCTTACCTGTTGCCCAGATAGGAACTTCAGCAGCATTCCCTCTCTTTATCCTCGGTTTGATATTCAGTATCCCGATGTTAATGGACCTGGGAATAATATTCTTTGCCGGTGCTTTGCTCTTTCATGTAGCAACTCTCCCTGTCGAATTCAATGCTTCCCAACGGGCTTATGCTGAGTTAAGTAAGGGGATTATTCATAGTGAACAGGAAACTCAGGGGGTAAAAGCGGTTCTGAATGCTGCAGCATTAACCTATATTGCAGCTACTCTGATGGCTCTGGTTAATCTGATTCGCCTTATTTTGATCAGAGGTTCCAGAAATTAAAGAACAATTTGGATATGATAGACTATCAGGATAGAAATAGTAACAAGAAATTTGTTGCTGATATTAATCTGGGAAGATTAGCTAAATGGTTGAGATTATTAGGGTATGATACCCTTTTTTTTAAAAGTTGCTCGCTTCTTGCACTCGGCAATATTTCCAGAAAAGAGAACCGGATTTTCCTGACCCGAAGCAGTAAAAATGCCCGAAAGAAGATATTTGAAAGAGTTATTCTGATCAATTCTCCAAACATATTTGAACAACTCAAGGAGTTATCTTCAGAGCTCGATTATTATCCTGACAGGATTTTAACCCTCTGCAGTACCTGTAATCACGAGCTGTTTCAGGTTGATAAAGAGAAAGTAAGAGGCTTAGTACCTGATTACGTATTCAAGACAAATGAAACTTTCAGCACATGTCGTAACTGTGGTAGGATATACTGGAAGGGGACGCATAACCGGGCAATTATCGACAAATTTGCAGAGATTTTCGGGATTGATAAATAGATAAAAATAAGACCGACACTGGAAAGTGTCGGTCTCAATAGCGTTAAATGCCTGAAGAATTATAACTCAATAGCTTCGACCGGGCAAGCAGAGATACAGTTTCCACAATCGATACATGTTTCTGGGTCTACCACAGCTTTATCATTTTCCATTCTAAGAGCATTTACCGGGCAAGTATCAATACAAGCACCACAGCCTATGCAAGTTTCAGCGCTAATAGTTACTGCCATACTACTCCTCCTTTTCTATGTCTGGTTACAAAAAACCAAACAAGTTTTTTTGTTCAAGCTTTTTTTAAGAAGAATGCGCAAGCATTTTGAAAAACTCTCTCACCCACCTCATTGGGAGCAACCCTGCGGACTTCTGAAATCTTTTCTACTACATATCTTAGAGATGAAGGATCATTTCTTTTACCCCTGATCTGTTGAGGTGCCAGAAAGGGGGAGTCGGTTTCGATCATGATCTTGTCAACCGGGGCATGACGGATAATTTCAGTAGATTTACTGTTGGGATAGGTAACTGCGGCTGTAAAGGAAATATACCAACCTCTCTCCCAGATCTCTTCAGCCAAAATCAGATCGCCGGAATAGCAGTGAAATACTACTTTTTCCGGTGAGTATTTTTTAAGTAATTCCATACAATCATTGTGTGCTTCGCGATTATGAATGATTAATGGCAGCTTTAACTCATTGGCTATCAGGATTTGGGCTTCGAAGACCTCAAGTTGAGTTTTCTTGGGACTTAAATTACGATAATAATCAAGTCCCACTTCACCTAAGGCGACTATTCGAGGGTGTGATAAAAAATCTCTTAACTTCTGTTCATCATATTTATCAGCTTCATGCGGATGATAACCTGCAGCAGCATAGAATTGAGAGTATTGCTCGGCAAGTTTGATACTTTCCCGGGAGGTTTGTTCATCAATACCTATATTAATGAAGTAATCAACACCGGACTTGATACATTTTTCGATAACCTGTTTTCGGTCTTTATCATAATTGTTGAAATCCAGATGACAATGAGTTTCAAAATACTTCATACCTTGTCCTTCATATTTTTTATCATTAACTGAAGAGGGCTTCAACAAAATCTTTGCTATCGAAATCCCTCAGATCTTCTATCTTTTCTCCGATGCCAATCA
>CAZSVG010000078.1:0-5657 GCA_964610195.1 uncultured Candidatus Cloacimonadota bacterium
CCGACAAATTCTGCAGTACCAATAAATATAAACTATCGGAGCCTGAGAGGACAGATGGTATATACTGCCGCAGAACTCAATGATGCAGGATTCTACGGACCCGGGTTGTTAACGCATTTGGGCTTCTATGTTCAATCTCCACCTATTCATAATTTACCCGATTTTATGATCCGGATGAAACATACAACTAATTCCAATGCCTCCACTCATGATTATGGCCCTTATCATACTGCTTTGTTAATGAGCTATTATGCACCATCTGCCAATAGCTGGAATATGTTGGAATTAGATGAACCCTTTTACTGGAATGGAACAGATAATATATTGGTAGATACGGTCTTTAGTCGTGTACCATCTTTCAACCCTTCCGGTCAACAACTTATATTCGATTATCAAAACGGATTTCGTTATGCAAGATCAGACAGCTTTAATCAGACCAATTCGGTAACTTTGCTGACCGTAAATTATAAACCACAGATTCGATTCAAATTCAGTAGTGTTCCTCTTCTCCCTCCTCAGAATTTGACCGGAATGATTGAGTTATCGTCTGCAATGCTTTCCTGGGATGCCCCCTCTGGATTTGGTGATAGTTATCCCGAACCTTCAAGTTATAATACCTATCGGAATAACCTGTTGATCTCTGAAGGAGTACATGATACCTCGTATGTTGATAGCGATCTTCTCTTCGGAATATCCTATCAATACCAAGTTACTGCCGTTTATCTTGATGAAGAGTCAGAGCCATCAAATAGCATCACGCTTCAGCTTCTGCCTCAAACACCGGAAGATGTTTCCATTACCATTAATAACGGTTTTCTTACTATTAGCTGGCTGACTGATCCGGTAGTTGACAGTTACATCGTTGAGTATGCCAACAGGATCACTGATGAATTCGTTGTAATTAGTCCTACAGCAGGTAGTTTCACGGCTGACGGAATAAGAACTTATTGGACTATATCAACCCTGGAGTTATCAGAAGATATGATGTTCTTTCGCATTAAATCGAGTATTGACTGATCAGAATATCCCCCTCTACAGATAATCCTCACAAATAGGACCGGTTAATTCGGTCATAAAAAGGTTGACAACCTGATCTGAATAAACCTTGCTACAAATAGAATATCAAGAAAAGGATAAAAAAATGTGTAAGATTATCGGTTTGCTGATCTCAATTTTGATTATCAGCAATTGCAGCAAAGATTCGAAATTCAGGCCGGATATTCAATATAATAATACGATTATGCCATTGGCTGTTAATAACTACTGGATTTACAAAGACCTTGGCCCATTGATCAATCGGGAGAGTAAGATAGGTATAACCGGCTATAACCGAATAATTTATGATAATGAAAAGAGGACTGTTTTTTTCTGGAACTGGTATAATATGCCGGAAGATGAACCGCAAACAGTCAAAACATTGGTCAGAAATGAGGCAGAAGGATTGTTTTATTACGGACAGCAGAGTGGTTCTGCCATCTCCGATATCAGCAGAATCCTTTTTATTAAGTATCCGGTAACTGAAGGTGATGAATGGGTCTATGCAGATGAGGTGACAATAAAGTGTATTTCCGAGTCAACTCAACTACCGACCGAACTCGGTTATTTTGACTGCTATGTCTATCAAATCACCCCTCAATCAGAAGCTGGTTATCGACTGATCTCCAGACTGCTTGGCATCAATCAGGAGAAGGGGTTCAAAGGTACAGAGGAAACTTATCTCTATTACACACCCGAAGTTGGCTATGTCGGGATGAGGGTCATCGAGGATGAAACGGTTACATTATTAAGAACCCTCAGGGATTTTTATGTTCAGATACCGGAAGAGAGGGGTTCTTTATCTGATTATCTGGTTGCTCCCTGATCAGAGGTTAGAGGAAGTTGTTGATCAACTTGTTCTCTACCCGTTATTTAACTCAACTGCATTGAAAGTAATAGTTAAAGTCCTATTGCCACGAAGAATTTCCAGGTTGATTTGATCTCCAACTGATATTTCCGATATGGCAATTTCGGCATCATGAGAATTACTGATCATCGTGTTATCGATCTTTTTGATAATATCACCCCGCTGCAAACCGGCTACGGCGGCAGGACTGTTGTTTTCCAATAGACTGACTATTACCCCGTTCAGATCTGATAGGCCAAGATAGGAAGCAATCATCGGGTTGAGATCCTGGATCTTGAATCCAAACCAGATATGCCTTCTTCTGCCATATTTAATTATCTCGTCGGTTACTCTCTTGATTCTATCAATGGGTATGGCAAATCCAAGTCCGATACTACCCCCAGATTCGGAAAAGATAAAAGTGTTGATCCCAATGACCTCCCCCAGAATATTGATCAATGGTCCACCGCTGTTTCCCGGATTAATTGCCGCATCTGTCTGAATCATCCCCTGATAGATCTTACCCCCTGTATCCTGGGAAAAGTTCCTGTTGGTAGCCGATATGACTCCTACCGAAACACTTGGCTTGCTATCCTTGATCAGAAAGGCATAAGGGTTGCCGATAGCGATAGCTGTTTCTCCCAATATCAGATCATTAGAATCACCAAAACGAACGGCAGGAAGATCCTGGGCATCTATTTTCAGAACAGCAATATCAAGGACACTGTCCTGTCCGATAATCTCCGCTTCAAACTGTCTTTTATCTTCCAGAATGATCTTGATCTGGGTTGCCCCTTCAACAACATGCGAATTGGTGATCACATAGCCATCAGAACAATAAATTATTCCGGAACCGATACTCTGCACCTCCCGACGATAGGGTCGATAATCAAAGAAACCAAAGAAGGGATTATCAAAAGGGTTCGTATAACGTCTAACAATCTGAGTCTTGATTACATTAACACTGACCACCGAGGGTTCGGTCATCATCACAGCTCTCGTAACGGCATTTATTCTCGATATCTGATAATCATCACTCCCTTTAACCCTTTCCTGATGAGAAGGATAAGTGGTAATCACCTCTTCCTGATAGCCGGTAGCAATTCCTGAAAGACGATCAGTATTATTCACACCGTTTGTTCCTTTCCAAAAGAGTTGATATAAGATCAGATTTATGATTATGATTAATAAGATCGTGGTTATGATATTGGATGTCTTCACTTTTTCATCTCCTTATCAATTAATCTCTTCCCTATATTTTTTTTGCCAATACCTATTCTTCGAGATACTCCATAACTGTCTGTTGACTTTCTATCGGTTTAAGACCGAAATGCTGATAGGTTTTATGCGATGCTTTTCTCCCCTGAGGTGTTCTTTCCAGAAAACCCTGTTGAACAAGATACGGTTCATAGATCTCCTCTATCGTTCCGGGGTCTTCTCCCACAGCTACTGCCAGAGTCTTCAGCCCAACAGGACCTCCCCGATAGTTCTCGATGATGGTCATCAAGATCCGTTTGTCCATATCGTCCAATCCGGCATGATCAACGTTGAGCATTTTCAAGGCCTTAATGGCTATCTCCTGGGTTATTATCCCATCACCCTTGATCTGGGCATAATCTCTGACCCGTCTTAGTAATCGATTGGCAACACGAGGTGTCCCTCTGCTTCGTCGGGCTAATTCGTTAGTTCCCTCTTTATCGATCGGGATCTTGAGTAACTTCGCAGAACGGTTGATGATCTTTTCGATACTCCCCTGATCATAATAATCGAGACGTAAAGTGATCCCGAAACGTGCTCTCAGTGGAGATGTCAATAACCCTGCTCTGGTGGTTGCCCCGATAAGAGTGAACGGCTCTAGATCGATCCGAAAAGAACGGGCATTGGGTCCGCTATCAATAATGATCTCAATGCGGAAATCTTCGATAGCCGGATAAAGATACTCTTCCACAACATGATTAAGCCGATGGATCTCATCAATAAAGAAGGTGTCATTCCTCTGCAGATTGGTCAATACCCCGGTCAGATCAGACGGTTTCTCCAATACCGGACCTGAAGATACCTTGATCTCCACACCGAGTTCATTGGCTATGATATGAGCCAGAGTTGTTTTCCCCAGACCGGGTGGCCCATAAAAGAGGATATGATCTAAAGGTTCTCCCCTTCTTTTAGTCGCCTCGATCGATATTGAGAGAATGTCCTTCAACTGCTCCTGCCCAACAAAATCCTGTAGAGTTTTTGGTCTCAAAGTTCTGTCAAATTCAACCTCTTCCAATATCTCGTGGGGAGTGGTTATTCTTTCCATAATTCTTTTACCTCTATGACTATTTGCCGATACAGAAGTTACTGAAGATCTGATGGAGAATTTCGTCAGTAGTTATCTTGCCGATAATCTCTTCCAGGGCTTCACTTGCCACTTTCAGATCAAAAGCGGTGAATTCGTAACCGAGATTGTTCTCCAGAGATTGCTGAGCCTGCTTGATTGCCTTGAGACTTTTTTCTACAGCATCAATCTGTCTCATGTTGGAGAGTATTCCCGCTTCTATTTTCTCGCTGTTCAGGATCAGATTATCCGTTATCTTCTCTTTCAAACTCTCTATTCCAGCACCTGTTTTGGCTGAACATATGATAAAACCCTGCTGACGATATTCGTCAATCTTTTCTTTCGGTAATATGTCTGCTTTGTTTAAGATCTTGATTAATTCAGAATTATGCCTGGCGAAAGGATGTTGCCTTAACTTGTCCCCTGTCTGCTCCCCATCTTCGATGTATACTATTCTATCGGCCTGTTCCATAAGATCGTGCGTTCGGGAAATCCCGATCGCTTCGACCTCTTCCTCGGTAGTTCTTAATCCTGCCGTATCGTATAATCTGACCAGATATCCGTTCAGAGATAGCGATTCTTCAAGATAGTCCCTCGTTGTGCCGGGAATTGAGGTAACAATAGCCCGGTTAGAAGCCAACAGATAGTTGAAAAGACTCGATTTGCTAACATTGGGAGACCCGGTAAGACAAACCCTTAACCCCTCCCTGAGGATCAAGCCCTCTTTTCCGGTATCCAGAAGTCGCTGTAACTCTTTTGTTAATGAGGAGAGATTGCTCTTTAACTTGTCCGTATTGATCTTCGGTAAATCCTGTTCACTGAAATCGATCTCCAATTCCAGCTCTATTCGATACGAGGTTAACTCCTCCAGCAGTTTGGCAATTTTTTTATAAAGGTTACCCTCCAGTTGACTCAAAGCGGCTCGATGTGCCAGTTCGGTACTGGCATTGAGCAGATCACCAACCGCTTCTGCTCTTGTTAGATCCATCCTGTTGTTGTAAAAAGCGCGTTGGGTGAATTCTCCCGGTTTGGCTATTCTTCCCCTCTGCTGTAATAATTTTATGATCTCCCTGATTATAAAAGGATTACAATGGCAGGATATCTCCACTATATCTTCGCCGGTATAGCTGTGAGGACCCTGATACAGAGATAATACTACCTCATCGATGATTCTTTTTCCGTCGGTAATGATCCCGAACTGCCTCTTTTTCGTTTTTAACTCTTCTGCTGAAAAATTTGTTTTTCTCCTCTTCGTTTTGAAAAAAGGAGAAATTGCCGGAAAAGCATCACTGCCACTGACTCTGATCACCGCCAGAGCCCCCTTACCCATTGGAGTAGAGAGAGCCACTATCGTATCCTGAAGAAAGTCGTGCAGATCGGAAACTGTACTCATATTAACAGAGGTCTTTATCTTATAACTATTCGATCTAAAGGATCATTTGATGATTTTGTCAA
>CAZSVG010000079.1:0-5656 GCA_964610195.1 uncultured Candidatus Cloacimonadota bacterium
CAATGATACCCGAACCGTTTCTGCCGGAGCAATTATCTATCAAGCACTGAAAGATGAATTTAATGCCTTGCCCCCATTAATGCGGGAAGAAAGCGCTACGGCTCTGTATGTTACCGTAATCAATGATACCAACAATTTCACCAATAGTAATACCAATGAGGATGTTTTCCTGTTCTGTGCTGAACTCTCGCGCCTGGGGATCAAACCATTTGAGATCACCAGAACCTTCCTTCTGGAAAAGCCGGCAAGCTATTTCCGTTTTATCGGACAGGCTCTCGCTACTATCACAACCCATTTGGACGGACAGGTCCTTTTCTTTCATTCGACAATAGAGATGTTGGAGGAGAATCATCTTCACTCCGATGCCACCAGCAAAGTTACCAATTGGGTCAAAAAACCGACCGGGGTAAAAATAGTAGTCTATTTTCGGGAAATCGGAACAGAAAAATATAGACTGAGCTTGAGATCAGACGTTATTGATGTTAATCAGATAGCCCGAAAATATGGTGGTGGTGGTCACAGGAATGCTTCCGGTTGTGAAGTTACCGGTAGTCTGGCAGATGTGAAAACCATTATTCTGCAAGATATAAAAAAAGATTTACCATATTAAGGTTAACCATGACGAACGAACACTCTGGATTTCTTCTGCTCGACAAACCGGAAAACTGGTCAACCTTTGATCTGATCAGAGATCTTAGAAAGAAGATCAGTATGCGAAAACTGGGGCATACGGGAACTCTCGATCCTTTTGCTACTGGCCTTGTTATCCTCTGTCTGGGAAAAGCAACCCGTTTGAGTTCTCTCCTGCTCGATCAGGATAAGGAATACCTGGCTGAGATGGAACTGGGTTCAAGAACAGATACAGGGGATATTAGCGGGGTAACTATAGAAAATAAGAGTATCCCCTCTATCTCTGATAAAATGTTTACCGAGGCAGTTAAAGAAATAAAGAACATTACCATTCAGACTCCACCCCGCTATTCCGCGATCAAGATCAAGGGGAAACCGGCTTATAAATTAGCCCGAGAGGGTAAAGAATTCGATCTGACAGAGAGGATGGTCAAGATCCATTCTTTTGAGATCTGCTCATTTCAAAACAATGTTATCGTTTACCGGACTAAAGTTAGCAAGGGAACTTATATCAGAACCCTGACCGAGGACTTTGCGGAGCTACTCGGTTCTGTCGCCTTTACCAGAGCCCTTCGTCGAATATCGATAGGTAATATTGATGTCGGTCAGGCGGTCAGACCGGAAGAGATCAACGAAACCAACTGGCAAGATTATTTGATTCCTATCAATACCATACTTCGGGATTATCCACATATTATTCTTTCCGGAGATCAGTTAGCCCTCTTCTTTAATGGCAACAAGATCCTGCTCCCCCCTGCAGAATATCCTTCTGAAGTTTTGGTCTTCAATGCTTCAGATAAAAAGGAATGTATCGGTTGGGGAATTATAAAAGAGAGAGTCCTTCATCCGCGGAAGGTGTTTAAATGATCAAACCTGCAGATATCCCGACTGACCTGCACTACCCGGTAGTAACTATGGGTACTTTCGATGGTGTTCATCTCGGACATCAAAAACTCCTGCGAAAGGTCATTTCCCGTGCTCAAAAGATGAATGGCGAATCGGTCGTTATTACCTATTTTCACCACCCCAAGGAAACTTTGACTACATCACTCTCCTCCTATCTCCTTACCGAGAGAGAGAGAAAGACCGACCTGCTCAAACAGATCGGGATAGATCAAATATTCTATCTGCAATTCGATAAAGAGATGGCTCGCATGAAAGCCGGAGAGTTTCTTACAGAAATTCTGATCAAAAGAGTGGGTGCCAGGGAGATTGTCTTTGGTTATGATTGCCATTTCGGAAATGGCAGAGAAGGGGACTATCATTTCCTTAAAAAAAAAGAAAAAACCTATGGGTATCGCTCCTTTCTCATCAAACCGGTCAAAATTGCTGGTGATATCGTCAGCAGCAGTCTAATTCGCAATCTGATCAGATCCGGTCAGGTCTCAGAAGCAAAGAGCTATCTGGGCAGGTATTATGATCTGGAAGCCATTCTGATCAAAGGTTTGGGGATTGGCAAAAAGATCGGTTACCCAACTCTCAATCTCAAACCTACCGATCCCTACAAGTTACTCCCTGCTAATGGTGTCTATCTGGGGAAAGCCTTCACTGCTGGACAGGAGTTTTTTTGTTTGACGAATATCGGATACTGCCCGACATTAAAACAGCTTGATGAAAGAAGTGTAGAGAGTTTTTTGCTCGACTTTACAGGCGAAATCAGAGAAAAGAGGATTAATGTGAACTTCATTACCCGCTTACGTGATGAAATCAAATTTCCGGATACCGATTCCTTGAGCAAGGCAATTCAACAAGATATAAAGGTTGCCGGGGAAATGATCAATCAAATAATTCAGGGCAAAAACCTCAAATGATAACTGCTGAAGAGATAAAATGAAATACTTGTTCTCCACCACTAAACAGGCTTTAAATGATGCTTACCACTATCTGAACAATTTGAAACCGGCTTATTGGTTACCTTTTTTGTTTTCATTTGTTTTTCTCGGTTGGAATGGTATTCAGATTCTCTTCTCCCTCAGCCTTATTCTTTCTTTTGTCAATACCCGCTCCCTTACTCATCTGGTCTATACTACCCTGGAATACCAGCTCCGGACTATTCCGATATATTTCTTTATTCTGCTAACTTTTATCATCATTCATTGGGTATTCCATTGCATATTTGAAGCAGGATTAACCCATGCTATCCATCAAAAAAAGCTGGAATGGAAAAAGCTCTATTCGATCGGATTAAATTTCTTTGTCCCCAATCTGATCATTGTACTTGCAATATTCTTTGTTGTTGTCTCTCTATTTATGATCTCAATTTTTGTCCAGATAGTCTTCTCCGGTTTCTCGGTTACGGTAATATCCAACATGGAAGGGCTGGTTTATCAGGCACTTGGATTGTCTCTTTTTCTTTCCATTATCATCAGTACCTGGTTGGTTGATTTCGTTCTTCCTCGAATGGCTCTGGGATTATCCTTTAAACAATCAATGCTCAGAAGCCTCAGTTACTTTAATCAACAATCATTTAAGATAATATCTTTCTATTTGATCAAATTACTGCTGGTCTTGTTATCGGTATATGTTTTTCAACTGACCTTGAGACATTTACTACTCCCTTTCTTTGTAATGCTGGAATCCAAATATGCACTCTCGGTATTTCTTATTTCGGGGAAACAACTGGTATTTCAAAATTTGATGATTAACCTGAAAATATTATTATTGGTGATTTTCTCTGCTCTGATAATTTTTGCTCCTATTCTGGCACCATTGTATCTGTTCCAGAGATTTTTATTATACAGGTTTACCAAATTATAATGCGGAAGGGAAGAAAATGACTACCTATTTCTGTCGAGAATGTGGTTATGAAACTACCAAATGGAGTGGTAAATGTCCGGTTTGTAATACCTGGGACAGTTTTCGGGAAGCCGAACGGGTTACCGGTAAAGTAAATAAAAAGCAGAGATTTGCCACCGGAGATAATAACAAGAAGAGCGAACTGCTCAAAGATATTGTTACAGATGAAGAAAAAAGGATCCTGACCGGAATAGCCGAATTTGATGGAGTCCTTGGTGGGGGAATCATAACCGGAATGGTCTGTCTGATTGGTGGTGAACCGGGTATTGGTAAATCAACTTTGATGTTGCAGATAGCGGATAAGATTGGCGAAAAGGGGATAAAGGTCCTCTATGTATCCGGTGAGGAGAGCAAACAACAGATCAAGTATCGAAGCGAAAGGTTGGGGATCAATAATGATCTGTTGCATCTTTACTGTTCCAATTCGGCAGAACAGATCCTGGAGGTCATTCAACAGGAGATACCACAAATGGTGGTAATCGACTCTGTTCAGTCTATTGGTTGTTTAGATCAATCAGGGATACCCGGATCTCTTTCCCAGGTCAAAGAGGTTACCATGCTCTTTACCCGCTATGCCAAGCAACACAACATCCCCTTCTTCATTATCGGACACATTACAAAAGAGGGGCTGGTTGCAGGACCCAAGATGATCGAGCATATGGTCGATACAGTCCTCTATTTCGAAGGAGATGGAAACAACCAACTGAAGATCCTCAAAGCTACCAAAAACCGCTTTGGTTCCACCAACGAAATCGGAGTATTTGAGATGGGGGAAAAAGGGTTGGTAGAGATCTCAAACCCTTCCAGATTGTTTATCCAGGAGGATCATCTATCTGCCGGTTCTGCCATAGGTTGTGTCCTGGAAGGTTCTCGTTCCTTCCTGATTGAGGTGCAGGCTTTGGTAACCCCGGCTATTTATGGAAATGCCCAGAGAATAGCTCTGGGGATTGATCATCGGAAACTGGCTCTGCTTCTTGCCATTATCGAAAAGAAGCTCGCCCTCAAAGTCCGGGAGAAGGATATCTTCGTTAATCTGGTTGGTGGGCTAAAAGTCAATGATCCGGCTCTTGATCTCTCCTTCGTGGCTGCCATTATCTCCAGTTATGAAGATAAACAGCTGCCACCGAACACTATCTTTGTCGGAGAGGTCGGTCTCAATGGTCAAATCAGAGCGGTTTCTCAACTGGAAAAGAGAGTAAAAGAGGCCATCAAACTCGGATATGAGAATATCGTTATCCCTGCTCGTAGCAAGCTCGATATCAAAAAGATAAATATCATCAAAATCGCCCATCTGGGAAAGATCTATCCGATCCTGTTTGCTTAGATACAAGATCCAAAGATTGGCTTTGATTCTCTTGACAATTATATACTGCTCAAAGATTTTTGAGTTAAATATGATGCTCAGTTCTTAAAAAGTTATTTTATAGCGGTCAGGGTGAGTATTTTTCGCTTTGATTTTAAAGGACTTATCCTTAGAAATAGGTTCAGGGAGAAAAAAATGAATTTTTATGGTAAGTTTGTATATGTTCCGTTAATCCTCATAATTATCTTATTTACCATCTCCACTGATTTAAGGGGAGAAAATCTCTTTCTTGATGATAATTATGCAGAAGCACATTTTCGCCAACATCAATTCTCTTCTGAAATGATCAGATCTCGAAAGACTACTCTTAACCCACGGTTCAGAGAAGACTCAGAAGTCCAGGTTGGAGATGTATTAAGTTTAAACTTATTCCCTGAAAGTTCATATTCTGCGGTGATCGACCGTAAGAATAAGAATATTAATGGAACGGTTGCTATCAGAGCCAGAATTGTCGATTATCCCCTCGCTTATATGATCCTATCTACTACAGGTAATGAGAGTTTAGGATTGATCCGTATCCCTGAGAAAAATGAATCTTACGAAATCATGACCAATAATAGATTCGGTTCTGAGTTTCTGATTGAGATCAATGAATCAATTATAGCTACCGATATGTTACCTTTTGCTCTAATTCCGCCTGAACAGGATAGTATCACCGATAATGAACTGACCAGATTGCAAAATGCCAGAACCAGAGATCCCTGGGAAACGGCAAATATTGACGTCATGATAGTATATACCCCTGCCGCCGCCAATGTTTCTGCCAATATTAATAACGTTATCAGTCAGTCTATGGAGATAGCACAGCTCATCCTGGATAACAGCGAAACCATCCTTGAGCTTCATCTTGTACATTCAGCTTTAGTT
>CAZSVG010000080.1:0-5569 GCA_964610195.1 uncultured Candidatus Cloacimonadota bacterium
GGGGCAAATATGCCAACTGTTCCTGAAGGGATCAAGATCTTCCTGGATAACAAGATCCTTTATGGACCGGGCAAAGCTGCCAATGCGGGTGGAGTAGCGACCTCAGCCCTTGAAATGACTCAAAACAGTATGCGTCTCAGCTGGAGCCGGGAAGAAGTGGATGAAAAACTTCACGGCATCATGTGCTCTATTCATGAACAGTGTGTTCAGTATGGTAAGGAAGGTAGTTTTGTCAACTATGTCAAAGGTGGCAATATTGCCGGCTTTATGAAAGTTGCTTCCGCCATGCTCGATCATGGTGTTCTTTAAAAATTAAAAAAAAGTGGTGCCGTTTCGATCACGGCACCACTATCTATAAAGAATCATGTTAAAAAGAATCTGTGAGATTTCGAACCGGATTCTCCGATGCGCCAGTGGAGATTTCAAGAAGCTTGAATTCATCAAGGGAATCGCGGCTATTTTTGATGAGTTTTCTAAAGCTGATTCTGTTGTCATCTTTTTAGGAGAATCTGAAAAACTAAATGTTTTTGAGTACTTTCCCCCTGATGATATCTCGGTTAAAAAGTTAAAAAAGACCAATTTCCCCTTTCATTTTTTCAATCGCAAAGATCTATTAGATCTTCAGTTTAATAATGACTTCTCCATCTGGCTAGAAGAGTTTTTTAATCAGGAGATCATCAAAAACAGAAAAAAACTGGAACCTGTCAAACTTCAGCAAATAGTTACTGAGGAAGGAATCTGCTTCTATGTTAATACCATAGATTATCACAACTTCTCAGATAAACAACCTGATCAGCATTTTCATTCATATTACATAATCCCCTTTCTGATAGATTCCAAAAACTTCTCTATCCTGGTTATGAGAGCATATAAACCCAACGCCTTCAATCGACCTAATGTTAACTTTTTTTCCAAGTTGATCCAGGTTCTTTCTGAAGGATTTTCGCATCAGTACGCTCAGGATGCCCTTAAAGAACGAGTCAAAGAACTGCTATGTCTTTATCAGATTACCCAGATCGCCAATAAACCTGTTCTTTCCATAAATCAGGTTCTACAGCAGATTGCCGATGTTCTTCCCTCGGCAATGCAGTATCCTGAAATTGCTTTTGCCCGGATATTTGTTGATGAAACTTATTACAAGAGCCGCAACTTCAGGGAGAGTAAAATCAAGCTTTCTGCCCGGATATCTTCTAAATATGAACAGCGTGGTTTTTTAGAAGTTTTCTATCGGGAAAAGGATATCCCGTCTTATGGTCAGGTCTTTCTTCAGGAAGAAGAGAATTTGATCGAGACAGTATCAAAACAAATTGCCCTGATCATCGAACGTAAACAGGTTGAAGAGATGAACACCAAGCTTCAGGAGCAGTTGCGTCATGCAGACCGTCTTGCTACTATAGGTCAATTATCTGCTGGTATAGCCCATGAGATCAATGAACCCTTAGCAACAATCTTGGGATTTGCCCAACTGATTGAAAAGGGTGATGATGTACCACCCGAAACCGTTGATGATGCCAGAAAAATCATCAATGCCACTCTTCATAGCCGTGAGATAGTTCGTAAATTGATGCTCTTCTCACGTCAAATGCCCCCTAAAAAGGGTAGAGTAAATCTCAATCAGGTAATAGATGAAGGACTATACTTTCTGGAGAGTCGTTGTATGAAATCGGGTATTGAGATCATCAAAAATCTGGATCCCGATATTCCTGAAATTGATGCTGACCCCAATCAGATTCATCAGGTTCTGGTCAATCTGATTGTTAATGCAATCCACGCCATGCCCAAAGGGGGAAAACTAACTCTCTCAACCAGAAATAATCCTGACAATACGATCTCCTTCTTGGTAGAGGATACAGGAACGGGTATAAATGAGGAGATCCAGCAAAAAATCTTCATCCCCTTCTTCACTACCAAGGACATCGACCAGGGAACTGGTTTGGGACTCTCTGTTGTCCATGGTATTGTCGCTGCTCATAATGGTCAGATCAATGTGCAGAGTAAGATCGGTAAAGGAAGCAAGTTCGAAATCAGGTTACCAATCTACGGCAAAGCTTGATAAATGATCTACTAACATTATGTCAGTGCAAAAAATATGTAACCATTATCAGAAAGAAATAACATCATATGGCTTCTCTATGTAATACAATTATACAAGGACACAAATATGCCCGAAGATAAACTCTCTATCCTGGTCGTGGATGACTCGATTGATTCCCTGGAGATGATCAGCAGAAAACTACGAAAACGTGATTTCACTGTTTTTACTGCCACCAATGTGGCTGATGCTCTCAGTACCCTTGAAAAGACTGATATTGATCTCGTCGTAACTGACTTCAAGATGCCCAAAGTTAGCGGTTTGGAATTGATTCGTCATATCAGCGAAAATTATAAACAGCTTAAAGTCATCATGATTACTGGTTATCCAACAATTGACGGAGCTGTGGAAGCTGTTAAAACAGGTGCGGAAGAATATCTGATCAAACCGTTCACTGATGACGAGTTATATAGGGCTATTGATGATGTTGTCGAGAAGATCAGAACCGAAAGTATAACCGAGCGGACTCAAATACCCGAAGCTTATCAGAGTTATGGGATCATCGGTAAATCAGATTCTATGAATGTAGTCTTTCACTCTATAGAAAGATCTGTGGCTATCTCAGCCACTGTTCTAATAACCGGAGAAAGCGGAACAGGTAAGGAACTTGTTGCCCGGGCTATTCATTATCACAGCCCTCGCTCTTCTGCCCCCTTTGTTACTGTTAATTGTGGAGCTATCCCGGAGAATCTACTGGAAAGTGAACTTTTCGGCTTTGTAAAAGGGTCCTTTACCGGTGCCAATGAAACTAGAGCCGGTTTTTTTCTGGTCGCAGATGGTGGAACTCTCTTTCTCGATGAGATTAGTGAAACTTCACTCTCCATGCAGGTCAAACTCCTCAGAGTGCTTCAGGATAAGCAGGTCTCCATGATCGGAGCCAAACAATCGAGGAAGGTTGATGTTCGGATCATTGCCGCTACCAATAAGAATCTTTCCAGTCTGGTCGCACAGGGACATTTCAGGGAAGATCTTTTCTACCGGCTAAATGTTATCACCATTGATATCCCTCCTTTAAGGGAAAGAGATGATGATGTTATAATCCTGGCTAAATATTTCCTCGAGAAATACTCCAAAGAAATAGGAAGAACTCCTCCTACAATGACCGAAAACGCTCTCTTAGCTCTGAAAAACTATTTATGGCCCGGAAATGTCAGAGAATTGGAAAATTTTGTACACCGTCTGGTAATTATGAGTGACCATGCGATCATTGATGTTCCTGATCTTCCCGAATCGATGAGATATTGCATCCAGATCGATAAAGGGTTTACCAAATCTCTTAAAGAAATGGAAACTGAATATATCCGCAATGTCCTTGCCTCAGTTGACGGCAATAAAAGCAAAGCTGCTCAGATCCTTGGAATTGATCGCAAAACCCTGCGCACAAAACTTCAGGATGAAAGCTCAGAATAAGAAAAACCCAAACTCTGATTCAGATAAATATCTATAACCTTTTTTTACTTGAGTAAAAGAATCATTCTCGGTACTTTCAATTCTGCTTTTTCCCCCCATTTTTCAATCCATAAGCTAATCTCTTGACAAAATAATTCTAGTTTTTGTCATTTGATTAGAAGAGGAATAATCTAAATCACCCAGCAACAACCTATCTCTATCTTAAGAATAGTACTCATGATTTAGATCAAACTACTCTTTCAAGTACAAACAAGGAGAGTTATATGAGATACTTTTTACTCTGTACCTGTTTAATAATGATTTTTATTATATCCGGATGTGCTACGGTGCCCCAACCAGATATAGTAAAAGTTTCCTCAGATGATACCATGATCAGTCCGGTTCTGGCTGACAGTCAAGCCAGAACGCTGAAAAGAATAGTTGCCATTGCCCGATTTAGTAATGAAACCAATTATGGTAGAGGTGTTTATCTGGCCAATAATTATGATGTGGGCAAACAGGCCATGGATATCTTAAGTACTAAATTAGTTCAGTCCGGGAAGTTTGTTATGCTGGAACGATCAGATCTGGAGTTTCTGGAAAGAGAAAGGAATTTTGATCAGAGCACGATAAACATGATTCCTGCCGATTATTTGATCATAGGCTCAATTACAGATTTTGGCAGAAGAACAACGGGTAAAGTTGGAATATTTAGCCGCACTCAGAGACAATCCGCTTACTCAAAAGTTAATATCCGCCTGGTAAATGTTAAAACAGGTCAAATAGTCTATGGTGAAACCGGAGAGGGGGAAGCTTACAGTGAAGCCGGAACAGTATTAGGGGCAGGTTCTCAGGCCGGTTACGATTCCAGCCTGAATGATAAGGCTATCGATGCTGCGATCAGTAAGTTGGTGGTTAATATTATGAACAACCTGCTCAATAACCCCTGGAAATCATATCTACTTTCTAAAAGTGATGATTTGTGGATCATGGCTGGAGGTGAATCACAAGGTATCCAGATTGGTGATACCTTTAATGTTATGCTGCGTGGTGAAACGGTAATCAATCCACAGACCAACCTTCCGATCGAATTACCAGGTAAGAAGGTTGCTCTCTTGCATGTTCTGCAAATGGCTGGGGATAATGTCGAAAACGAAATATCGATCTGCGAACTGATCGATGGAGAGATTGATCAGTTGAGCTTATCGGATTATTATATCACAGATAATCTGTGATAAAGGAGAGGGTTTATGAGGAAGATAGTAGTAATAACGATTTTACTCTCAATTCTATTAGTTTTATTTGCCTGTTCATATAATGAAGGGGTAGTCATGTCCGAAAAACCGGCTTATCTCCAGTTTTTGGGAGATGCTTCCGGTGTCGAGATCACTCTTGACGGCAATAGATTGGTAACTGAAGGTTATGGGGATAATATCAATAAAAACCTATTCCAATATCAACCAGGTTACTACGAATTAGCAATGCATAGAAGTGGAAGCCTGATCCTTAAACAGATAGTCTTGCTGGAAAACGGTAAAACAACTCAGGTGGTAATACCATGAAAGTACCACTTCTTCTGATCATCGTCTTCATTTCTATATTCTTCGCAGGATGTTCTCAGAATCTAACTAATGGTTATTACTGGGATAATTATTCAAAGACTCAGTATGCTTATCTTAAAAATCCAAATCAGGAGAATCTCAGCAATCATATAGATACCCTGCAACAGATAGTTAACGTCTCTCGTAATAGAAGATTGAGAGTCCCTCCCGGTGTTTTGGTCGAATTAGCTATGATGAAGAGATTACAGGATCCCGGTGCTGATATCAGTGAGTATCTCAATCAGGAAATTACTGTCTACCCGGAGGCAGCAAGTTTTGTGCAATTTTTGAATGCTAATCTTTTTCTGGACATAGGTGAGGTAGATAATGATTGAGAAAAACATCAAATTAGCTATTATCTTAACTATGCTAGCCGCTATTATTATATTTTCAGGTTGTTCTGTTGCTACTACTAAAGGTAGTAACTTTCCGAGAATATATGAAGAAAAACCAATCACTATATTAGCCCTCCCCCCTATTAATGAAA
>CAZSVG010000081.1:0-5569 GCA_964610195.1 uncultured Candidatus Cloacimonadota bacterium
TCCTTTCTTTGCATAGGGAATTCCAGGGAGGAGAAAATATCGTAAGACTAAGATTTTCATTTCTTTAAATAAACAAGTACAATTACCGGATTGTCTTCCACCTTAGTCATAAGCAGAGCTTGTTCCCGGCTCTGTGCTGAAGCCAGGTCAATAGTTGAATAGGAGTTCGTATCAGTTTTTTCAAAGAATTTCTTGAATTCATTTGCTGAATATACACAGTAGGCGATCCTTCCACCCTCTCCAGTAACTAGTGCATAAAAGAGCCGACGACCGCTTCCGCTTACATCATCAACGAATCCCGGGAGTTCCTCAAATGGGATACCCATCATAAAGTTTTGTCTTAATCTGGATCTGGTTGTTCGAACTGACTTATCAGAAATATTAAATTCAAACAAGTATAACTCGTTATTCAATAATTGTCGTAAAAATACTTTGTCTTTGACTCTAATAACAAATGGACTAAAATCCCATAACCTATTTTCCTGACCCATCCTCAATCCAGGTTTAAAAATTTCGTCAATAGATGGTTTATACCCTCCTTTCTCAAGAATAAATGCTGGTATGATGCTGTCCTCATGTGTGCTGTACACAGTATCATCGAATTGAGAGAAAAGAAAAGCTTCTGTATCCCAGGGGGTGATAGCCCCGCCATTTGTCGACACAATTCCTTGTCCACTTCCTTCTGTTTTCATGTATTCAATAAGTCGACTGGGAAGACTGCTGGTTATATTGCCAATTGAATCATACAATCTGAATGTCGAAATATCATCTGGCACCTGAGAAGCCCTGCCGGCAAATCCCTGAAGGGTTACCAACCGGCCACCATGAAGAATGGAAAACAATGAACCATCATATGTTACCGGGAGGAACTCTGTTTTACCCAGAAATTCCCCATCGTAAGAAAAAGCAATAAAGTCATTCAGATTCAGGTACCTGAAAACTATTATACGATTGTTTTGTCTATCAAGAGAGAAATAGCTTCCAAGATATTCACCTGGACCTCTGCCAATATTGCCGACTCTGTTTTTAAACTCTCCATTGGAATTAAAACGAAAATAGTATGATTCCTTTTGTCCAATATATGAGCTTACAAATATATCATCTCCATCAACTTCGACCTTCTCTATCCTTCCAAACAGAATACTATCATCCGTTTCCAGTTTTATAAATCTCATACTGTCAGCAATATCACTTAGCACAAATTCATAATCAGTATTCCTCAAGCCTTCATCAAGCTCAATTACCATCGGATATGAAATCTCTACCGGTTGCTCATTAATTTCAGTTCTATTGCTTTCTTTACAGTTTATGGATAGAATACAGCAGACTAACACAATTATTTTCTTATACATCTTATTATATGTTAAAACAAGGGGCAGGAGGTCTATCACCCCCTACACCCTTTTATAATCCAATTAAATCATTGTTGTTCAAGTGAACAGTGATCAGCTTGCCAACCACCCTGTGAATGCGAAATCCAACAGACAGTATTCTCGGAAGGACAAATTGAATTCTTCCCTTCATTATAATTAGCAACCATATTATCCCATTGTGATGATCCTCCAGGTTCACCCTCATAACAACAACCACATAGACAACAGTCGCCTATTTGCATATCTCCTCCTTTAAGGGACAACTTCTCCCTGGCACTCAACTCCCTACCACTCAGGTCAGAAAGATTTATATTCAACTTTTTCATTTTCTATCATGTTTGATTATAATTACACCGGCTTCCTCGCTCCTCCCTGCCAATTATCTGAGTTAACCGGCTAAAATTCTGATATCGCTCCCTATGAACTGAAGCAGGAGCCACCTGGAACCCCTGCATCAGGATTTATACCTCTATCTCAAGGCTACCTCCTTTCTTTGCATAGGGAATTCCAGGGAGGATGAATGTCGTAAGATTATGATTTTCATTTCTTTAAATAGATTAGAACAATTACAGGATTGTCATCATCATTAAGATCGTTAAGAGTTTTCAGTCT
Source organism: uncultured Candidatus Cloacimonadota bacterium (assembly GCA_964610195.1). Classification (GTDB taxonomy): domain Bacteria; phylum Cloacimonadota; class Cloacimonadia; order Cloacimonadales; family JAJBBL01; genus JAHYIR01. Next base: position 1,986 of record CAZSVG010000081.1, read on the forward strand.
TTCTGCAAGCATACTCTGCCGGAAGTCTACTCCTTCAGCCACTTCCCGGGCACCAAACTTATCTCTGAAATATGAAGCATAATGAGGTATTGCCAAGACAGACCCATCCCTCTCGGTTCTGGCGCTAACCTTGATGCCTGCACCACTACCACTTAGGTCGTCAATGAACCAGGGTGATTTTTCATATTCATAAAAACCAACAGGGTGTTTCCCTGAGGGTGCAACTCTGGAATTTCTCACCTCACCGTTAACCAGGTTATATTCGAATACTATCTTCTCCTCACCCAGGTGTTGTTCAATATAAAATCGTGTCCCTAGCAGTAAGAGTTCTGATGTAATATATTCACCTAAATAAGGATCTTCCGTAAAATAAACTTTCCCATAACGCTCTGGGAAGGGAGCCTGGTATTTCCCCTTTTTAAGAATAAAGGCAGGTCTTAATTCGTAGCCAGAAGAGATATATATTGTATCATTCCAGCGGGAATGCATGTAAGCTTCATCACCATATCGGTATAACCCTTTTGAGTTGTCAGAGAGAAACAGACTGTGTCCTTTGTAGTTTTCTCTGTTCTTTAACGACATGATAGGCTGCAGAATCACCTCCTTTGGGATCCCCGATGAATCAAACAACTGGAACATCTGGCCATTTTTCTCCATCATGACTGCTGGATCCCACCATGAATTATGGTAAGAGATTACCCTGCCTCCTGTAAGTGTCATTATACTGTTAGATCTTTCAAGCTTGCCAATTGGATGCTGCCCTTTAAAATTACCATCGTAATCATAAATTATTATGTCCTGGAAAATATACCATCTGAGAATAAGGAGGTCTTTGGTTTCATAGTCAATGGAAAAAGAACATCCGGCGTATTCTCCCGGTCCGCGCCCCAACCTGCCAATTGACTGTATAAACTTACCGTCAGTAGTATACCTGAATATCGCGGAGCGTTCCTGACCTGCAGGAGAATAAAAAAATATATTGTTGGAATCAATCTCTACATTGTATATATTATCGAAGATACAATCCTCTCCCTTTTCCAGTTTTACAAATCTTATGCTGTCAGCAATTGAGCTCAGCAGAAAAACAGCTCCTGAATTCTCAAGGCCTTTTTCAAGGTCTATGATGTAGGGAAATCCTAAAGAGTCTAAAGAAGTGACCTCAGCATCACCTGAACTTCTCCAGGTGCATCCGGCAATAAAAACAGTCATGTAAAGAATAATTCTCTTCATGCTAATGGCAATTATTCTAAGAGTCTGAAAAGTGATGCCGGGTGACATAAACCATCCGGCATCATTCAAATCACTATTGCTCTCCACCTCCTCCTCCAGGGATTATGCCACACCAATCCATTAGAAACATACTCCCATTATTCTGCTGATATGCACAACCGGCCTCCCATTCGGGAATACCACAAGGAGAATAATAGCCAAAATTGAAGTTTTCATTGCGGTTATTCTCCCAGTTTGATCCTTCAGGTTGCCCCTCGTAGCAACAGGCACACTGACAACACTTCATCCCACCTCCTTCATCTCCTCCTCTCAACCTTATCATATCCATAGGATCAAGGACTTTACCTGAAATTTCACTTAGTTTTCTATTTATTGTTTTCATTTTTTTCTGTATTAAAGTTATTCTATTTCATCAATCGATCCACCCCGCCCTGTGATTTGATTTGATTTTCTAAATTTGTATATCTTATTTTTCTATGACCTCCGGCGGAAACTCCCCGAGTCGATGCCGGAGGATTTATCTTATCAGCTCTAGTTGACATCCTTTCAACCTTTGAGCATGTACCCACCGGCGGCGGGTTATACCCTATATCATTACCGCTTACCTAAATTTCAATGCAACAAAAGGCCTTTTAACCCGAATGCCGGAGGCGCTCGTTGAAGCTTTAGCGCGGATGTAACCCTTTGGAAGAAGTCGACACATATCCAATGATAACCACTGGATTATCATTGGATGTTAAATCTTCCAGTTCCATAAATTCTTTTGATATTTTGTCATATTTACTTTTATTTGATGACAACCATGCCAGTATTTCTCCAGCATCAATAATGCATGCTATTTCGGTTCCAGCATTATTTACCGAAGTGAATTCAAAGGGCATTGACCCGTCTAGATCATTGATCAACCCATCAGGCAGTTTTGATATTTTGCGAAGGCCGGTTTTCTTGTTGTGAAACAGAAAATGCCTGCTTTGATTTACAAAGAAAGTCCCAAGAATGTAATACTCTGTCTCCAAATAAAAGGGGTGCATGATGTAACTACTATTGATTGACCTTTCATAATCCCAAAACCTTGATTCAAAAGTAGGACAAGCACTCCCTCTGTTAAAAATAAAATGGGGTGAAATAACTCCTGGTTCCAACTGAAAAACAGTGTCATTATAGTTATCTGCAAACAACAACTTTTTCTTAACGTGATGGAACCGAACCTCACCAGCTACTACTGTAAGCGGGTGCTCATCTGTTTTGTGCGGATTTGGAACCGTTCCCAGAACATTGCCATTCTTGTCAAAAAATGAAATCAGGGTACTTTCAACACCAGTTGCGTTTATATGGTGAAGCACATAAACTGAGTCATTCAGATAAGATAAGTTGCCCAGTCCAAAACTACTCTCGGTAACCGGCAATTTAACTGTCCCGACGAAACTACCATCTAATGAATAGCAAATCAAGCTCCTTTCACTACCCAGAAAGTATATTTCAGACCGGTTTTCATTAAGGAAACCACTCGTTGCAACACTATATTCTCCAGGACCGCGACCTCTCCTTCCAAGCTCTCTAAGAAAATCACCGCTCTTCCGGTCAAAGAGTAAACACTGGCGGGAGTTGATAGTTATTATGTGATTATCTGTCAGATAGATTCCGGAATTTGGTCGGACAAGGCCAGTTGCTGTGGTTTCTAATCTAACATATTCAATCCTGGTTAGAAACTCAGAGAGTCTGATCTGCTCATTTAATTTGAGTGCCTCCTGTACACCCGTCTCGGGGATAAAGCCTGTCCCTTTCTCAGCATCGCCACAGGAAGCCATACAGATAAAAAAAACCAAAGCTGGCCATAAAAAGTACTTCATACAATCAAATCATTATTAAGTGATATCTGCAAACCATATTCCTATCTTTTACAGAGGCCAATCCGGCTTCCACCTGCCAATTACCAGATAGGGATTATCCTCAAGAGTTACTAAGGAAAGTACCCTCTCGATCGATAGATCTTTAAAAAGAGGACAAAGTTCTCCTGATTTCTTTTGGTTAATATAGTCAAGTAATTGTTCTGGGTTCAATATTAGACAAATCCTGTCTTCATCTAATTGAAGAATATTATATGGATGTACAACGTAATTACCTCCAAGTAGATACGGTTTCAATATTGTAAGTTTACCCGAGGATATGTCAACTAATAGAAACTCTGGCTTGATAGAAGTGTTGACACCAACTCCAATGCCCTTTATTATGTAGCCTTTGCGAACAAAGATAGCTTTATCATGGGAGATAAACAGAGGCTTTATGCTTACAATTCTTTGTGATTCAACCAGGGAACTCTTGAATGGGGCCAGATAATTTCGCCATACAAGATT
>CAZSVG010000082.1:0-5556 GCA_964610195.1 uncultured Candidatus Cloacimonadota bacterium
AAAAAACGGATACACGATTTTTATTTTTGCTGATCATGGAAACGCGGAAGATCATGGAGATAGAAGATTTACGGGTCGCCGTAACAACAGTTCGGGTCCCGGTTCTCATTGGTCATGCTGAAACTGTTTTTGCGAGATTTGAGAAGCCAGTAGATTTACCAGAAATTCCTGATTTATTTAGAACCTGGCCAGTCATTACCTATCAACAAAATGGATATATCACCCCCAGAGAGATAGATGAATCGGAACAGAGTCACGTCGGTAGAGTGAGGAGAGGGGTTGATGATTACTCTCTGCTATTTTGGAATGTTGCCCATAACGTAAGATTGGGAGCAGCTACTAATGCTGTGAAGGTCATGCAACTTTTAATGGCTTTAAGAGTAACAAGATAACAAATGAACCGTTCTTCCGTAAATAATAAAGAGTTAAGGTATGGAGTAATTTGATGAAACACTTGTATGAAATAAGAAAAGCGTTACACAAAATACCCGAACCTGCTTTTAAAGAAATTAAAACAACCGGTTTCATATTAAATCATCTAAAAAAATATGACGAGTTAAGAATCCATACTTTCTCCTTTCCGGGCTTATTAGTAGAATATTCTAACGGAACAGGGGACTATGTGCTATATCGAGCCGACATGGATGCTCTCCCGATAGAAGAAAAAACAGGGATTGATTTTTCATCCGAACATCATGGATATATGCATGCCTGTGGCCATGATATGCATATGACCATTCTGATCGGTTTGATCGAACAGGTTATATTGCGAAAACTGAAAAAGAACTTATTGTTTCTATTCCAACCGGCAGAAGAGGGATTTGGTGGAGCTGAACGGGTTATTGCAACGGGGTTATTGGATAAATATGAGATCAGCGAAGTTTATGCCCTTCATGTTCATCCCTCATTTCCTGTTGGGACGATTGCCACCAACCGAGGAATTCTCTTTGGAATTCCTCAAGAATTTGACGTGAACTTCAAGGGTAGCAGTGCTCATGCTGCCAATCCGGAAAAGGGAAAGGATGCCATCGCTTCGGCATGTTACTTTTATCAATCACTTCCTCAAAATATTGAGGAGACATTAATTGAAAAGGATCATTATATCTGTCATATCGGTAAAATTACCGGTGGTGTTGCCCGGAATGTAATCGCCGAGTATTGTTCATTGCAGGGGACTTTAAGAGCTTTTACCAGAGAAGACATGATGCGATTAAAAAGACACACAGAGATTGCAGTTCAAAAAAGCGCCGATATTTATAAGACGGAAGGTGAGGTGAAATATCTTTCTACTTATGATCCGGTTGTCAATTCCGAGCGATTGTATAGCAAATTACAAAGAAGTTTAGATGGTCTTTATGAGTTGGTTGAGGTATCTCCATTTCTTCTCGGTGAAGATTTCGGGTTTTTCACTTCCAGGTATGAAGGATTAATGTTTTTATTAGGTGTTAATACTCCTGACTATGACTTACATTCTCCATATTTTCTCCCGGATATGAAAGTAATCGATGTCGGAGTCAGGACATTTATGGCTTTATTACAAGCAGATAGTTGATAAAGAGTGTTGAAAAATGCAAGAGCTCAATTTGGTATTGACATGGTTGCTTAAGTGGATATTCAAATACTAAAGGAAAATAACTTAGTGTTGGATTTAGCATAATATGATGAAGATGTTGGAGTTAATTATCAGTGGTAGAGTACAGGGGATAGGTTATCGGGCTTATGCCTTGAGAATTGCTCAGAACCTTGATATCAAAGGTTCAGTAAGGAATCTCCCTGATGGACGAGTCCGAGTCATAGCTTTTGCCGAAGAAGATGTGATGGATTTGTTTATCCTAAAGCTCAGAAAGGGACCGACATTTTCTCTCGTTCGCGATGTGTTAATAAATGAAATGGAAATAACGGATACCTATAAGGATTTTAGAATTGAATATTAAAAAAATTATACCTTTATGTTTCTTGCTGCTCGTCATGGTCAGTTTAAATGCTTTCAGGAGTAATCCAATTTTTATTACCCAATCTGACAGTTATCATATAGTACGTAGCGGGGATACTCTATACAGCATAAGTCAGAAGTATTCCATCCCCCTGGAACAGTTGAAATTATATAACAATCTTGATTCCGACAGGATATTTGTCGGTCAGAAAATCTATCTTACTCCCAGCATATCTGCCAAAAATGAATATGTGACCGAGAGATCGATTCCCGAGAGTGGATATCATATAGTTCAGCGGGGTGAAACAGTATACCGAATATCGAAGATATACAATCTGGAGATCATGGATATTCTGGAATACAATAACTTAGAGACTTTCGATATAAAAGTGGATCAAAAGATCTGGCTGGTTCCCGGTATGGTCGATAAGGTCGTGGTAGCGGATACTACAATAAAATCGGATAGTGTTAGCGATACAAAGGAACCGGAGACCACATATCATGTAGTTCAAGCCGGGGAAAACCTTTTCCGGATATCACTTCGATACGGGATGACAGTTAATCAATTGAAAGAGATAAATAGACTGACAAGCGATAATATCAGTGTTGGACAGAGACTATTAGTAATACCCGGAACGCCTCGTCGAGAGCCACCGGCGACCTCTCCGGTCGTAACCAGAAGAAGCGATCTTTTTATCCCTGTTAATGGCAGTGTTGTTTCGGAATTCGGAATTCGAAACGGTTTGCGACATAATGGTATTGATATTGCCGCCCCTTTAGGTGAACCGATACATGCTGCCCTCGATGGAGAAGTGGTCTATGTGGGTAGTCAGCGAGGGTATGGTAATGTTGTACTACTCCAGCACGAAGATTTTGTGATTACAGTGTATGCTCATAATGAAAGGAATCTGGTTAGATTGGGTGATAAGGTTAAGAAGGGACAACCAATTGCTACTGTCGGGCAGACCGGCAATGCTTCTGGACCTCATTTGCATTTTGAATACCGGGTGAGAGGAACAGCAATTAATCCACGACAGGTATTACCGGATCTTTAGAATTAGTAATAGGGACCACTATGTCTATAACAAAAGAAAAAGAAATACTCTCAATCGGTCAGGTAGCCAGAAAACTTGGTATTCATGAACAAACTATACGGACTTATGAGAGAAAGGGATTGATCAAACCACAGAGAACCGGAAATCAAACCCGTTATTTTTCTAAAGAAGATTTGGCAGGGATAATTGTTATTATAACTTTGACTCAGGAATTAGGTCTTAATTTAGCGGGAGTAAAGATTTTACTCAATTTCGCCAGGAAGTTCAACATGAGTAATGATGAATTGATTGACTTTATCGAGGATCATAGAGATTCGCTGCATTTGACAACCATATAAAGGGAAATAATGAACGAGAATATTTACGAAGATGAAGGATTGCAGAAGTATTTGAAAGAGATCTCGGATACTCCAACTCTTAGTCGAGAAGAAGAACAGGAACTGGCCAAGCGAGCCAAGAAGGGTGATCAAGAAGCAATTCAGAAATTGATTGAATCCAATCTGAAATTTGTTGTTTCCATTGCTGCCCGATATCAAAATAGAGGTCTATCATATGCAGAGTTGATCAGCGAAGGAAATATGGGATTAATAAAAGCAATTGAAAAGTTCGAACCGGAAAGAGATATAAAACTTATTTCCTATGCAGTCTGGTGGATAAAACAGAGAATAATCTTCGCTCTGGCTGAAAAAACAAATATTATAAGAGTTCCTTTGGGGAAATCGAATGCCCTCTCTAAGCTGAAAAGCGCCCAACATAAATTTATGAATGAAACCGGTGAAGAACCGACTCTGGATGAACTTTCCCGAGAAACAAAGATCAAGATAAAACATATCAAGAGGTTAAAGGATAAAAATGTCGATACTCTATCAATCGACGAAATAAGCACAACCGGTAAAAGCGAAGATGTTCAGTTAATTGATTTTCTCAGCGATAATACTATAATGGACCCTCAATCCCGTTACTATAGGGACCGTACTGTGAAAAAGATAAAAGCTTCGATAGCCGGTCTTGATCCAAGATCCGCGTTGGTAATCAGGCTTTATTTTGGTTTGGGAGGAGAAGATCGGAAAAACTTTGCCGAAATAGCTGAGATGTTAGGTCTGTCCCGTGAAAGGATCCGCCAGATTCACAAGGAAGCTCTCACAAAAATATTAAAAGATATAAAGAGTGAATCAGATAAGAATATAGATTATTTATTAGCCAATAGTTTATGAACCAGGGAGGAAGATTAATGATTAAAAATTTTGACCAATTAGTTACCAAAGTTAGGGAGACTGCAAAAAAAACAGTTATTATAGCTGCAGCACAATCATCATCAGCTTTAGAAGCGGCAATAATGGCTAAAAAGGAAAACCTGGCCGATTCACTACTTGTGGGAGATAGGGAATTCATAAATGATTTTTTAAAGAAAAACTACCCCAAATTTGTGGACTCTTTTAAAATTATAGACACTGGAAAGGATCTGGAATTAGCCTGCCAGGAGTCGGTGAAAGCAATCAATAGCGGAAAAGGCCATTTGATCTTAAAGGGTAAAGCCGATACAGCCTTATTGCTGAAAGCTGTTCTGGATAAAGAAAATGGATTAAGAACCGGCTCTGTATTGAGTGATGTTCTCGTATATGAGCATCCCGATAAATTAATGCTGATGAGTGATGGTGGGATTAATTTATATCCGGAGATCCAGGATAAAATTGCGATAATCAATAATGCAGTAAAGGTGGCTCTGGCAATAGGAATCGAAAAACCGAAAGTGGCAGTTCTTGCAGCTGTGGAAGCTGTCAATCCCAAGATGCCATGTACCATAGATGCTTCTCTTCTGGCCAAGATGAACGAGCGGAAGCAGATAGCTGATTGCTATGTTGACGGACCTCTGGCGTTTGATAATGCCGTTAATGAGGAGGCTGCCCGAACAAAAGGTATACAATCAGAAGTGGCCGGGAAGGCAGACATTTTGATCGTTCCGAATATAGAAGCAGGTAATATCTTCGGTAAAGCTCTTACCTACTATTGCCATTATCGAGTTGCTCATGTTGTTATGGGTGCCAGAGTTCCTATTCTTATAGCTTCCAGAGCTGATGATGCCGAAACCAAAATGCTCTCCATGGTATTGGGGATCCTATCCGCTGTTTAAGGGATGAAAATAAGAATACTCTGGGTAGGGAAAAGTAAAGATAGTTATATTAAAGCAGCTATCGACGAATTTATTACGAGGATAAAACCCTATTCGGATGTTGATGTTATTCTCATTCCTGATGTAAAATTAAGTGGAACCAACAATCCCGGCATTGTAGTTCAAAGAGAAGGGATCAGGATTGCTAAGTATCTCAATGAAAAGGTCAGTATATATAACAAACCAGCTTATGTTATCTTTCTTGATCCACAAGGTGAGATGTTAGATTCGGAAGCTTTTGCCCAACTTGTTTTTGATAAAGTCCAGTATAACGAGATTCTGTTTATAATCGGGGGAGTTTACGGATTATCAGATGAGGTCAAGGAAAGAGCAGACAAACAAATCAGTCTTTCTAAAATGACCTTTACTCATCAAATCTCCAGGATAATACTTCTGGA
>CAZSVG010000083.1:0-5531 GCA_964610195.1 uncultured Candidatus Cloacimonadota bacterium
ATCCGCAACGTCAAAGGTAATTATAATAAAGTTATTAGCTCATACAAAGCTCTTCGCAAGTTGAAGTATCATAATTTGACCGTTGGGATTCACACCGTAATTTCGAAGCTGAATATTGACAATTTCCCGGTCACTGCCTCAGCTTTAATGAAATTAGCACCTGATTCTTATATAACTGAAATTGCTGAAGAACGTCATGAATTGGCTAACATAGGAAAAGACATAACCCCAAACGCTCTGGCTTATAGATCGGCTATTGATTTTTTGCTACATAGAATAAGAAATGAAAAATTCACAGGGATGAACCGTATTACCCAGGCTTTCCGGATAGAATACTATAATCTGGTTAAAAAAATCATGCGTGATGAAAAACAGGTTATTCCCTGTTATGCCGGAATTGCATCATGTCAGATCGCTCCTGATGGTGATGTCTGGATGTGCTGTACAAAAGCCAGACCAATAGGTAATTTAAGAATGAAAGATTACAATTTCCGTTCTATCTGGTTCTCCAAAACTGCCCAAAAGGAGAGAAAAGAGATTCGACATAAGAACTGCTACTGTCCTATGGCTAATGTTTCGTATACTAACTTATTACTAAATATCCCATCCTTATGGCGGATTTTCTATAGAAGTTATTTCAAATGGTAGATTAAATTAGAATCAAGAAATTTACCCGGTAGGTATATATGAATATCAAGATAATGCATTCCGAAAAGAACAAGAATAATATCTATTTCTCCGATTATTTTCAACACCAGAACAGAAGCATTATCCTTTTAACTCATTATCGAGAAGAAAAGGCAAGTCATGAGATAATCAACTCCCTGATCCTGCAAAGTCTGATCAAACTTGATTTGCAAAATGTCCAGTGGGAAAATCTTCCTGCCCTGATGAAAGAGTATTTTCTCAACCTTAATTGGGAACTTCATGCTCAATTCCGTAAACAGGAAGATATCGATGATGGGGTATCATTATTTTTTGCAGTTATGGAAGGCAATAATATCTGTTTTGTTAGTTGTGGAAGATTTCTCTGCGGTCTTTTACACAGTAATAATGAGTTTATTGAGATTGGAAGAAGATGGGATCATTTTCATGTTAAAACTAAAGATGCTTTAGAATTACTTGGATTTGTCGCTCAGGATATTGAAGTAAAACCTATTATCCAACAGATCCCGAAAAACTCCATTTTCATTACCCTCCCGGCTGAGGCTGAACAGATATTAAAACTTAAAGAAACAGGTTTCTATGAAATAGCTGAAAAAATATCTAATGAGTATGATAAAGAACCCTTTCCATATTGGCTGATTAATTTTGAAGAACAGATGAGATATCTTAAAAAACCGTGGTTCAAGATAAAAAAATTTCACTTGTATGTCTTGATTCTTCTAATGATGCTCATCTTTTCTATTTACTATCTTTTTATGGGAAGGGATGCTGTAGATGACAGACTCCACATAACCAGAGAACAATTTCAACTAACTATCCGGAACATAGATATCTTGAAACTTCAGGAAATACTCCCTCTTGATTATGGTATATTGCTTGTTCCCCAACACAATATTGAACTTACTGTAGATTGGGAGAGCTTACTCCCTTTTCCGGTAACTCTTAAGCCCTATTTCTGCTTACGTAATATCTATCTGGCTTCCAATGATAAACTTTATGCTTATGATAAAAAAAATAAGAAGAATACTTGGAATATTTCCCTCAATCATAATATTATCGCTCTCGAAATTCTCGATTCTAATCTGATGCTGGTTATGACAGCCGATAATATCAGCCATTGCCTAAAGCGAGATACTGGTGATATTGTCTGGCAAAAAGGAGATGATACTCATCAATTGGCTTTTTCACCTGCCCCTCCCTATCAACCTGTCCAGATATCCCTGGAGATGGATAGAAGACTGAATACCAGTATCATTCTTATTCCTCAGTATAATAGTTTGACTTTGATCAATATCCTCAATGGGGACACATTGTCATACTATGCGACTGAAGATGTTATATCATATGTCAGTGATTTCGATTTTATAGAGAAATCAATTTATATGATCAAAGGTAACAGACTTTATAAGGTTCGCTTCGATATCAGAAATTAGACTTTCAACAGAACAGATTTATAGAAATCAGGTCCTCAAAGTCTGGTCTAAATGATATATTTTTTCCTCAATTATATCATTTTTATATACCACCCCTTCCTTAAGAGATCGTTCTCAATCTGTTAGTTGATGTTGTATTAAAAATATTTGGGTCTCTATATTGCTTTATTTCAACACGATACAACTATCCATAAAGACTTTACAAAACCTTTTATTTTTTATGGCATCTTTATTGCAACAGAACTGATATGAAGAAGCTTGCTTTTAAAGGAGGAAATATGAGACGGTTAATAATAATCGTAGTGACATTATTGGCAGGAATTGTATTTTTAAGTGCTTTACCAGATATTGAGATTAAGATTAATGATTTATTGGGTGAGGTTTTTGAATACCCATCTCATGAGTTACACGAACTACTATTCGCTGAGAACAGAGCAAACTCTGAAGAACAAGATCAGGATTTAGCTGTTAAAAAGCATATAATCTTGGCCCAAAATCAAACAGATATCGACATGGACGAGCTAAACAGAAAAATCGAAGAGGCCATGAAGAGAGTTGATGAAGCCACAAGAGATATTGATGCTAAAAAAGTAGTCACTATAGAAATTGAACGCCCCCTCACCGACACCCCTTATTTAGGTGTAGTTACTGAGGATATGACCTTATCACAGGCCGCTGATTTCGGATATAATAAATTCTATGGTGTTTTAATAACCAGGGTTGTTCCTGACAGTCCCGCAAGAGTACAACGTATCCTTCCTGATGACATCATCATGGAGATTGATGGACAACGAGTTCTAAACCGTCGGATTTTCACCAATCTGGTTAATTCCTATAATATAGGTGATACTGTCACCATGAAAATTTTCCGTAACCGCCAGGAGATGGATATTAACTTTACATTCGGTTCTCGTCAGGAAGGTGCCCAAGCTATAGGAGAACCTACTGTCACCAAGAAGAAGATCTCTGTTGGTGAATTTGGCGGTAGTTGGATACCCATCTGGTTTATACCCGATATGGATGATGTCAACCATCTGATCTCCTCTTTCGGATTTACCGAGATTGACGATAAGGGTCAGTTTCTCAATGGTGGTGGTGCAAAAATCAATGTGGGTAAAGGATTGTTTTTAGGCGGAATGGGAGCAGGATACTCTTTTGATAGAAGAACATATATTCCCGATGATGATGTAATCCGAAGAATGAGATATAGTGTAGGTTTTGGTGGTATAACTCTGGAGCAAAGAATTCCCATTGCTAGAAAATTAGTAACTTCGGTTGGTTCGATGCTGGGCTGGGGAAACACTACTTTAGAATTTTCTCAAAATGATGGTAACTATTCCTGGGATGAAATAGCTTCGCAGTTCAACTCACCGTCGAATAATTATCTGAATGTTTCAAAGAGTTATATTTTTCTCCAACCTAAGGCTGAGATCTATTATCGATTCAACAGCTGGCTGGGTATCAGGAGTGAAGTTGGATATATCCTCTCCTATTCATATCATTCAGGTTGGAATATCAAAGATCTGGATGATGTTTATGAGATCAAGAATTCACCGGATACTTCTTTTGATGGATTAACAATCTCAGTTGGTCCATGGTTTGGTTTCTAAGCTCCTCCCTAATGAGATTAGTACGGTAAGGTTATACCCGGGTTCAATTCTAGAACCCGGGTATAACTAAATTAGATCTCCACAAATTCCACAAATACCTTGACATTTGGTCAATAGACAATATATATAAACTACATATTTAATATAACTACGAGGGATAATAATGCTGAGCTTTGCGGGTAAGTTAGTATCAGGTCTGGTATCAATGACGATGTTGTTATTTTCCTCTTACGAGGGTAATGACGCATCATTTTCTGAAATCCTCATTGGACATGACAGTGAAGCTATCAGAATCAGAACTACTTTGTTGAATGCTTTTGACAATGATTTTGATCAAATATTCCGCTCCGGTAGCCCGGTAGTTATAAACTATTTACTTGATGTTCAAAGAGATGGAGAGCATGTTGAAACATTAACTTTTCATAATATCATCATCTTTGATCCGATGAATCGGTACTTTTACATCGAAGCTGAAGCATCCAACTTCCACTCCTTTACCGATTCATGCGATGAATTAAGGCAAATCATCTCGGAAATTGATGTTTTCTATGATCATCTCGGAGTTGAAGGTACTTACCGTTTTGAGTTAACAGCATCGATGGAAAAAGTAACTCTTGAATCGTTGGAACGAGAGTTCGATCTGATGTTGTTATGGAAAAATAAAATACCTGCAATATCTTTCACTTACAAGGTGGACCTCCATGAAAGTTAATCTCAGTTTACGTACAATAGTAATCTTTCTTTTTCTTTTTTTATATCTGACCAGCCTGTTAGTTCTCAATATCTTCTTTAATAGCCAACAGAAGGAGATTGATAAGGCATATAAGAACTTCCATATTGATGAAGCATTGGCAGAACTCAATTTTGAGACTCAAGTTGATAGTTTGAAAGCCTATGAGCTGGCAAAGAATATCAGGGAATCCTTGATGGCTATTGATATGATCAGGAATGAAACCCAAACATATTCAACACTTTTTTTGTTTCTTTTAATGATCATCTCAATTATTGCTTTTGTCTTTGTCTTCTACAAAATAACAAAACCTTTAAAAGATTTACAGACAGCTACAGCCAAGATTAGAGATGGCGACTTTTCTGTTTTTCTTCCTACTTCCGGAATTAAGGAAATGAGACTTTTGCAGCAATCATTTAATGATATGTCTCACGAACTAGATAATACTCAAAAGAAGCTTCTCCATGCCGAGAAAGAGATGATCTGGAAAGAGTTGTCCAGGATGCTGGCTCACGAGATAAAAAATCCTCTAACTCCCATCCAGTTGTCTATCCAGCGAATGGAAGAAAAATTCGGAACCGATGATGAGAAGTTGAAGGAAATCTTTCCGGAAGCTATCAGGATAATTAATCAGGAAGTTAATAACCTGCGGGAACTGGTACAGTCTTTTTCAAATTTCGCTAAGATCTCCACTCCCACTGTGACTGTTTTTGATCCTGCAAAAGATATCAAGGAAATTGTTGAACCGTATATTCATAAATATAATATCCAGATGATCCTTGCTCAGGATACTAAGATACAATTCGATCAAACCCATTTCTATCAGATTATAACCAATATATTACAGAACGCAGCTGATGCCAGTACTCCAGAAGATGTAATCAATATCAATCTCAAGAAGAGTAATAATTATATAGTTGTTGAGATAATAGATCATGGTCAGGGCATTGAGGAAGAGGATATTTCTCATATCTTTGACCCTTATTTTTCACGCAAGAAACGAGGCACAGGACTTGGCCTGGCAGTTGTCAAGCGTCTCTGTGATGCCAACTCTGTTCATATCAGAGTAAAAAGTAAAGTGAATAAGGGAAC
>CAZSVG010000084.1:0-5523 GCA_964610195.1 uncultured Candidatus Cloacimonadota bacterium
CTTTGTTAAACTATTCTTTACAGGATATTACCGATTTAGCCACGACAGCTTCTTTTAGCTACCTGCCATCACAAAACATGGTAGAGGCATTCATCAACGTTCAATATCAGGATACACCCTATGCTGATATTGTTCTCTATGTTCCGATAACCATATCTATGGATGAAGGATTTATCCTCCATGAAGAGCGTGGTTTCTATGTTAATATCCGAACTGTAGATATAGCCCTGAACGCCTTTGACGGGATTTTGGAAGGTATAAGGGGATTACAGGGGATTTTACAGGCGGAATTAACTCTGGGGAACACTTTGGATGACATTAGAGCCATTGGTTCAGTTGAGATCGCCAATGCCAGATTTTCCATTCCGGAAATAGGAACTACTTATCGTGATGTAAACCTCATCTTAGAACTCGATAACAATCGATTTGATCTCCGAACATTCAACCTCAGAGCAAATCAGGGAAGTTTGAGCAGCAGCGGATATATCGTTATCGGAACCGATCTGCTGGTAGAAGCGGATAATCTGCTGGAAGATGAATTAACCTTGTTCAACCTGGAGTTAAACACCGATAATTTCCAAATCATCAGGACAGCAGCCCTAGATTTTTTGGTGAATAGCAGAATTATTGTTGAAGGCAATTTCTCTCAACCACGAGTAAGTGGCAGGATCAACATCAACAGAGGTAGAGTTGACATCGACAGATTGATGGGAGATCTCATCTCTGAAAGTGCCGAGACCCCTTTACTCGTCCAGACCAGAGAGTTGCAGGCAGTTCCTGAAGATGAATTAGCTGTTACTTCGCCCGAACAGCGATTTGAAATCAGAAATCTGCGAGGAAATATTGCAGTAACATTCCCGCGGAATATCTGGATCCGAAGTTCTGATATGAATATCGAAATGAGCGGTGATTTGAATATAATCATTGATGGAACCGAGCCAGAAATATTTGGATATTTGAGTACCCTGCGTGGTTACTATGTTTTCTATGGC
Source organism: uncultured Candidatus Cloacimonadota bacterium (assembly GCA_964610195.1). Lineage (GTDB taxonomy): Bacteria > Cloacimonadota > Cloacimonadia > Cloacimonadales > JAJBBL01 > JAHYIR01. The sequence goes on from CAZSVG010000084.1 coordinate 993, forward strand.
AAAAGATTTCAAATCGAAACGGGAGAGATCATCTTTACCGGTGGACATGAATTCAATCCTTCTCTGGCTGTCGAGGCTCTATATGGTTTTCGGGGACTGGACTCGACCCGTAACCAACTCCGTTTAAAAGTTTCCGGCTCATTAGAGGAGATGAACATCGCCTTTGAACTTAATGATCAACCCATTGAGGAGGCCGATGCAATATCATACATACTCTTTGGTCGTTCTTTTGATGAATTAACGCATGGTGAGAAATCGGAAGCTCAGAATCAAGCTCTGGTTGTTGGCGGGTTTCTGGCCAATAGATTAACCGATCAGATCAGTTCAGTGATCGGGGAGAGTTTCAAGCTTGATGTTATTGAATTTCGATCAGATACTACCCGTTCAGAGATAGGACTGGAAGTTGGAAAATACATCACCGATAATCTCTTTGTCAGTTATAAGAGAGATTTCAGTTTTGATAAAACTCAGGAACAGGTTTATGAAGAGATTCTGGTGGAATATGAGATCACTCGCTTTCTCTATCTGCAAGCATCAAGAAGAGAAACGAACGATTTCGGAGTTGATCTGATCTGGCGTTTTAGATGGAGATAAACATCTAAGATATCTGATTTAGAAGCTGATGTCACCCTCTAAGGTTAAGGTCCTTTCCCCTTTTATAAATTGGAAATTGATTTTTATCGTTCTTTCTCCAAAAAGTGTTTCGGCTAATAAAGGCCATTCGATGATCATTAAACCCTGCTCAATAAGTTCATCGAGACCCAAACCCCAAACATCACCCTCATCGTGTAAACGATACAGATCAACATGATAGATATCGAATATGGGTGATTCGTATTGATTTATCAGAACAAAACTGGGGCTGGTGACCAGATCAACAACCCCGAGTGATTTGCATAAATAGCGGGTAAAGAATGTTTTACCTGAACCGAGATCACCGTAAAGAGCAAGAACATCTCCCTTCTTTAACCAGGGGGCTAATCGCTCAGCCAATTTAATCGTATCATTCTCCTGGTTTATAGAATAAGTCTTTACCATCTCTATTAAAATCAAGTCTTTATTAGTCTTCGACTAATTGGGAAAACTTTTTTATTTCTTCGTTCGACAAATTGCCAGCGGCAGAATCATCTCTTCCATGGAGATACCACCATGCTGGAAAGTTCCGTTAAATTGCTTTTGATACTGATGGTAGGAATTGGGATATACGAAGTAATAATCATCCTTGGCAAAGATGAAATTATCTACGATATTCTTGGCCGGTAACCCGAAGAGATTGGGACTTTTAGCATAAACTGCATGACGTTCATTACAGGTTAGGTTTTTACCCTGCTTATATCGAACTGTTAAAGTAGTTTCTTTGTCTCCGACAGCCTGAGTTGCTCTGTTAACTCTGATCGAACCGTGATCGGTGCTGACAATGACTATAGCATCCTGTTTACTGATGACCTTCAACGCTTCATAGAAAGAGGAATGGAGAAACCAGTGTTTAGTAAAGGCACGTAGAGCCTGTTCATTGGGGATGGTTTCCTGAAGGATCTGATCACGGGAGCGATGATGAGTCAATAAGTCGAGAAAATTATAGACCAGAACTACTAATTTGTCATTATTCCAGGTCTCGATCTTTCTGATTACGAAATTACCTTCCTCTATGTTGAAGATCTTAACATATTTGCTGGAAGGATCGAGATTGAATCCGAGATCATTCAAATGGGCATCTAAGAGCTGATGTTCATTCCTGTTCCGGCTATTCTCCATCTCTGCCAGCTCCACCCAATAAGAGGGGAATTCATTGGCAATATCCACTGGAAGAAGCCCGCTGAAGAGGGAATTTCTGGAATATGGTGTAGCCGTCGGCAGAATTGAATAATAGAGGTCCAATTTGATGTCAAACAGTTCGGAAATAAATGGTTCAATTGCATAGTATTGATCGAGACGGAGACAGTCCAGAATTATGAAATAGACCGGTTTGTTCTCTTTAAAAAGTGGGGTAATATATTCACTAACCACATCATAAGAGAGAGCTGGACGTTCATCACTCTTCAGCCATCGGGGATATTGCTCTTCAATGTAATTACAAAATTCCGAATTACTGTTTCGTTTTTCTAAAAAGTGCATCTGGGTCAGTGCCGGATCGTTGATCTCATCTATTACCAGATCCCATCTACACATCTCCCGATAGATATCTGCCCAATCATGCCAATTGGGTTTGGCAAAAAGTTTCTGATTGATCTTGGTCGAGAACTGGGAATATTCCTCACCAATCCGGTTATGACGGATCTCATCAGCCTGAAATATCTTTTTAACGGCCATGATGATTTGATTGGGATTGACCGGTTTGATCAGATAGTCTGCAATTTGACTGGCTATGGCTTTCTCCATCAAGCCCTCTTCCTCATTCTTGGTGATCATGACTACCGGTATGGAAGAATTTATCAATTTGATTTCCTGCAGGGTACTCAATCCATCCAATCCCGGCATCATCTCATCGAGCAGGACCAGATCATACTGCTCCTGTAGTATAGAATCAATAGCATCTCTTCCGTTAGTAGCTGTCTTTACATCATAATCACGTTCTTCCAGAAACATTATATGCGGTTTAAGATGTTCAATTTCATCATCAACCCATAGAATCTTGACTTTTTTCATAATTTTATCCTCTTTGTGGTTTTATATCTGTTTTATTAGGCGAGTATATCGCTATCTTTCAATCTATTCTGCTGCTCTCTGATTATTTTTTCTAACTCCCGTAGATCACAGTCTTGAAAGTATAAGGCTAATTTGAACAATAACTCCTTACGCGAACAACTAAAATGGGTTACGAATCTTTCCAGAAACTGTTCGGTAAAAACATCTTTCATGGTTTTCTGCTTGTTTTTTTCTTTCAGATCTTTAATCTTTTCTTTCAGGACAGTTGATTTTTCCGTCTGAGCTTCCTGTAACCAGTGTTCTTGTTCAAGGGGATTAGCCTTCTTCAAAACCGGTCGCAGAGCATTGAGTTTATCCAATCCGATCTTGACCAGGGAATCTTCATCCAGATTCAGTTGTCCAACATAATACTTATAGTTACTAACCAACCTATTAACGAGTGACCCGGCAAGATTGAATTCATCTTCGACGAAGTCTTTGAAGTTCTCATAACCGTAGATCCGAAAGACCTGCTCCTTTTTCATTTCACTCAACAACTGCCCTAATTCGACAAAATGCTCCTCCATCTTTTCCCGCATAGCAGATAGGGCAACCCTCCTCTCTTCCAAACTCATTGATGATAACTCCATTTGTTTATTAGCCTGTTTAAATCTGTTCATATTGATAACTCATTTACTCCTTTTCCGTATCAGTTAACGGATAATATATATGTTCCTTCCGGGGAAATCTTTGCTCTTTTATATCGTCATTATATCTCTTTAATCCCGACACAATTTTATCTGCCAGATTTTCATATTGTTTCGCAAATTTGGGCTGGATATCAGATAATCCAAAGATATCATTAAATACTAGAACCTGCCCGTCCGTATACCTGCCTGCCCCGATCCCGATAGTAATGATTTTCAATTCGGATGTAACTACTTTGGCTACTGATTCCGGAATTGCTTCCAGAACGATCATAAAGGCACCTGCTTTTTCTATCTCTTTGGCTTGTTTGATAAGAAGGTCGGCCTCTTTCTGCAGTTTGGCCTGAACCTTATAACCACCAAGCTTATAAATAGACTGGGGGGTTAAACCGAGATGACCAACCACCGGGATCTCACAGTCCACAATTCCCTTGATCATCTCTATCCTGCCGGGACTACCACCCTCCAGTTTAACTGCATTAGCACCCCCTTCAACAATCAAACGGGCTGAATTATGTTTGGTCTGTTCCACGCTCAGGTGAAAACTCATGTAGGGAAGATCGGCAATAATAAAGGTATCATCTGCACCTCTGCGGACTGCTTTGGTATGATAAATAATCTCTTCCAGGGTAACTCCGAGAGTATGCTTCTCCCCTTTGAACACCATACCGAGACTGTCTCCGACAAGTATGAGATCAATACCTACCTGTTGAACCAGCTTGGCAGTAAAATAATCATAAGCAGTAATCATACTGATCAGTTCTTTGCGTGCTTTTTTCGATCTGAAATCTTGTAGTCCTGTCATGTTTTCCCTCAATTTATTTATTTAATGGGCTTTTTAAATCATTTTTTTGTCAATATAATCTTGTTAAGGTAGCAGAAGATACAGCTTGCTGCTATGTTCTGCTCTATTAATTTGATAACTCTAATCTGCTTCTTTATTGTTGCCCTCTGTCAGATCACTGTCGCCGTATAGATGCTTCATCTCTTCCAAAATAAACGACAGGTTGTCATTCTGAATAGCTACCCTGATTCTTTTCATGAGCCTATTGTAATAATAGACGCTATGAAGTGAAGCCAATCTCATGGCCAGGATCTCATCAATATTAAATAGATGACGAAGATAGGAACGGCTAAAGTTTTGACAGGTATAGCAATCACAATCAGGATCAAGAGGACCGAAATCTTCCTTGTAACGG
>CAZSVG010000085.1:0-1565 GCA_964610195.1 uncultured Candidatus Cloacimonadota bacterium
AGCAGGCGTCATCGTCATATATATCATTGACCCTTGATGTCATGAGATCTTTTGGAATGAAGATAGAAAGAGAGAAGGAAAGAATTTTAATTCCTCAAGAGGATTACATTGATCCCGGGATTTACACGATAGAGGAGGATTTTTCCTCAGCCTGCTATTTCTGGGCACTGGGAGCACTAAGCAAACAACCAATAGGGATCAAGTCAGGGGTTAGCTCGTCCCTCCAGCCCGACTTTAGATTTTTGGACATATTAAAACAAATGGGTGCGGTGGTGGAGATGGGAGATAAATGTATAACAGTCAGGCAGAAAGATCTGCACGGGATTGAAGTTGATATGAATGAGATGCCTGACCAAGTACCTACCCTTGCTTCCTTGGCATTGTTTGCTGATAGCACAACCAGAATCAAGAATATTCACCATATCCGGTATAAAGAATCAGATCGTTTAGCAGCCCTGATAAAAGAGTTAACAAAGATCGGTGCCAAAATAGACTTTGTTGATGATGTTCTGAACATTCAGCCCTTGAAAGCGAACCCCGGACAAGTTGTTCTGAATACCTATCAAGATCACCGGTTAGTAATGGCATTTTCAATTCTGACTTCGGTTTTCAGTGATCTGAAGATAGATAATCAGGCCGCAGTGAAGAAATCATTTCCCGAATTCTTTGATAAAATAAGGGAGATTATAAAATAAATATCTACCTTAACGGAATAAATGATTCGATAGTATGAAAAGATGTTCGACTACTAGGCTTAACTATTGTTAATTATCTCTTTCAATTGTGTTAATATCCTCTCTCTTTCTTTAACACAAAAAACCAGATGACCACCTTGATAAGTAATACCATGGCAAACAGATGGGTCTATTACTCTGTCGTCCGGGCAATATATAACTAGATCATTGGCAGAGTAGGGAGGGATTTTTTGTTGAGCTCTCATTACAGTGTGCATCGTAGAGGGAGATATATGAGTTGGTTCGCTATTCGGCAGGTCGATAATTCCAATATCACTTCTCTCAAAATTCCGGTAGAGGAGAGGTTTTCGACACCATTTTAGTAGAAAGAGAAGAGCCCGGGAAATAGGCTCCGATCCCAAGATTAATGTTCGCTTGGGTATTTTCCAAAAAGGTGAGAGAAAGATCCTTTGCTTTAAGTTTTCTGATGAAATGTATCTGGCAAATAGCGATCCCATACTATGAGCGAGGAGGATTTCACACTTGAAATTCTGTAGGGTTAAATTGATCTCTTCCAGGATCTCTTTAAAATTGCTATATTCAGTGGGTATTTCAATAACCATCAATGACCACTTTTGATCAGAGATATTATCTCTGAACCAGTCCAACCATCTATCTTGCAAGGTGTTTCCCCAACCCAAGATAAAAACCAATCTCTTACTATCCTGGATCCCATCCAAGACGATCTCTGTTTTGATATGCAGCACTCAACTCTCCTCTAATGTTTTGCATCAGAATCAATAAACATCTGTTTATCACAACCATCTGCACTAGTAGTTGTCAATCAGATTTACATAAATTCTCTTCCAGAAAGAAATTAGAGTCATCTGA
>CAZSVG010000085.1:1575-5515 GCA_964610195.1 uncultured Candidatus Cloacimonadota bacterium
AAAACAGTCGAGAAATAATTATTAATACAGAGTTTTGCAGTAATTTTTTTTAATCTTGACAGAATGATAGATAGACATCATTTAATGATTAGATGAAATTTGAAATAATGGTGATCTTGTTAACATTTTACGGATTTATAGGAATAGTTTTGATAGCCATGAAAAAGAAATTCGTTGGAGGAAGGATGACTCGATATTTAATCATGATAGTAATATTCTCAGTTATCAGTATTGATCTCTCAGCACAGACAGCAATTCCCCCTGCTACAGGTGATGGAACAGAAAGTAATCCTTATCAGATAGCCTCTCTGGAGAATCTTTATTGGATTACTGCTGATGATCATGAAGTTACTGATCCTGATCAGGAAACCCGCTGGGCCAGTCATTATGTGCAATTGAACAATATAGATGCATATCCAACAAGTGAATGGCCCGGAGAACAGGGATGGCTACCGATTGGCAACGAATACATAGGTTTTTACGGATCTTATGACGGACAACATAATTCAATTTATGGACTCTTTATAAATCGTCAGGAGACCAGTTATATAGGTCTTTTTGGTTTTCTTGTGGGGGCAACAATAAAGAATCTGCATGTTCTTGACGTTACTATCAGAGGAAATACGCGGGTTGGTGCCCTGACAGGATATTCAATGAACAACAGCAATATTATTAATTGCTTCACATCAGGATTAGTCGCCGGAACACACAGAATTGGTGGGGTAATAGGATCTCAATACAGTTCTAATTTAACTAATTGCTTCAGTACAGCAGAGGTTGTTGGTGAAAACTATATTGGTGGACTGATAGGTTTAAACGACAGCAATTCCAGCATCAACAACTGCTCCAGCAAAAGAGCTGTCTATGGTATTGATCTGGTTGGTGGGTTGGTAGGTAGTAATGCCAATTCAACTATTAAGAATTCATATAGTAGAAGTACTGTTACCGGAAACAGATGGGTTGGTGGTTTAGTTGGTGCTTCAATTAATAACTCCTCGGTCATCGACTCTTACAGCACAGGTTATATTTCCGGAAATGAAGATTTCGGTGGACTGGTAGGCAGATTATTCAGTGCCTTTATATATAATTCTTATTGGGATATCGACTCGTCAGGGCAGAGTAGTAGTGCCGGGGGTTATGGGAGAACAACGGAACAGATGACCTATCCTTATGATGCGAACACCTATGTAGAGTGGGACTTCTTAGAGGTCTGGACAATAGATGATGAATATAGTTTTAATAATGGTTATCCTTACTTTCGAGAGGAAACGGTCTCTATTGATGATGAGTTCACGGTAATAAATGCCCCCATTTTTATAACAAATTATCCTAACCCATTTAATCCGCAAACAACAATAGAGTTTATACTTCCTTATCAACAGAGCATTAGATTGGATATCTATAACATCAAAGGACAGAAGATCAATACCCTTTACGAAGGGATAGCCATGTCAGGAAGAAACTCTTATATCTGGAATAGTTCTTATACCAGTAGCAGAGAGATCAAATCGGGCGTTTATTTATATCAACTTATGACAGAACAAGAAGTTATCACTAGAAAGATGATTCTTCTAAAATAGTAAATACTTATCGGGAAACAGATGATAGATTTCTTTATTTCTCGTTTGTAGGTAAGACCTTGATATTAACCAACTCATAGATCTTAACTGCGATCTCTTTACCTTTTACTTTTAATTCATCGAGGTATTTAACCTCTACGTATGGTTCAACCTGTTTCAGGGTATATTCGCTGATGATTATTTTATTGGGGGTGGCATATTGTTTGTTTAGATTTTCCAACCGGGCACCAAGGTTAATCGTATCACCAATGGCAGTATAATCGAAAATCTGTTGAGAACCAAGATTACCGACAACTGCAGAACCTGTATTGATCCCTATTCCGATTTCAAAGATCTCCTTTCCTTCCCGTTTCCATTTACTCTGCAGTTCATTGAGTTTTAACCGCATCTGAATAGCTGTTTTACAGGCGGCAAGGGCAGAGTTTTCCAATTTTACAGGAGTTCCATAAAGAGCCATAATCTCATCGCCAACAAACTTATCAACAATACCCCGGTTATGGATTATTATGGCCACCATTTCCGTTAGATACTCTTTTAATATAGTAACAGTTACCTGGGGAGAATGTTTTTCCGAATATTGAGTAAAGGAACGAATATCTGAGAAGAGGACGGTAATTTCTTGCAGATCGCCCCCGTATTTTAGCAATTTGGGGTTTTTTAAGAGGCTGTTAACCAATTCGGGAGCCATGAAATGCATAAATGTTTTCTTGATAAACTTTCTTTCTCTGCTCGCTTTAATATAATGAAAGACTAAACTTCCCATGTAGGTCAGGATAATGATAGAGGGTATAGGTAGTAATGCCAGGACAAGATTATTATTGGTAAAAAATGAGTATGCAAGAAACAAGTAAGCAAAGATGAAAAGAAGGGTTATAAAAAGAGAAAAAACCGGCTTCAGGTTGGAGAAGATAAAATAACATAAAAAGGCAGCAAGCAGGATAAAGATGAAAGTCCAGAAAGCTGAGAAAAGATCAAGATAATCTTCCTGCAAAACCATCTCGATAAAATTGGCATGGATTTCCACTCCAGGCATTAATCTCTGAGCAGTAAAGGGGGACTGGAATACATCGTGAAGTTCATCAACAGTTGCTCCTACCAGGACTATTTTATCTCTAAAGATATCCCGGTCCAGAAGATAGTAGAACTCATTGATCTGGAAATCCTCAGTCTCGATACCGGGTAGAAGATAGTTACTATCGTCAATTACACTGGAAAAAGAGATATGTTTGAATGTCTTGGGTGGGCCATAATATTGAATCAGAGAGCGATTATCGTAGATTCGGGGGATATTCTTTTGTCCGATATTCATAATGCCGTGATCCAGACTGATCTTATTCTGCCAGTCATACTGATGTTCATGAAGGTTTGTCAGAGCAACTATACCAATGGGATAGTATCTGATATATCCATACTCTTCAAAAAGGGTATAACGTCTAATAAAACCGTCCAGATCGGGGCTGATGTTGACTAATCCCCAGTTAAATCCTTCATCTCTGATCTGTGGAATAGGTTTTATTAACTGAGTTATTTCATAATGACTTCTACTATCATGAACCATCTTGCCGGCAAAGATAACGTTGCCAAATTCTTTAGCTGCTTCAATCAAAGCCAGATCATCGCCCAGATACGAAGATTCGGTAAAACTGATGTCAAAAACGATCTGCTTTGCACCAGCGCGGTTCAGATTTCTGATCATGTGAGCATATAAATCCCGAGGGAATGGCCAGCGCATATCGAGGGCACTGAAAGAATCATCATCGATAGCCACAATAACGATTTTTTCACTTGTTGGTTCAGCTCCTCTGATCCTGAACAGAGTATCATATGCCTTATATTCGAGAAAGTGCCAGAAGTGCGTTTGAAAGATTATTTGAGCGACAATAAAGAGGAAAACCGGGATTATCAGAAAATGTATGTTTTTTTTGAACATGTTCTATCCTTTAGAATTTACCAGATTAGTGGCCTGTCAATCTTTTAGATCAGTAACAGATTGAAATCCTGCAGAGGTTGGCAGGATTTAAACCTGTAATATTGGATATTATTTATCAGAATCTCTGAGCAATATTGAGTTTCCAGGTGAATTTTGAGTAATCCAGATCATCAACATCCTTGTTTTGATAACTCATTAATTCAAGGCTGGTGTTGATCGTAGTTCTCGGATAGGGATAATAGAGAGTTCCCAATTCATAATTGGTGGTTAACTGTGAACTCTGATCTCCACTAAAGGTGTTGAGTTTCAGGTTCAGATATGGTCTGAGAGTTCTTTCCAGAAAGGCATACTCATTACGTAAGCTGAAAGAGCGAAAATATCTGTTGTCATATCCGAAAGTGCTTTTATCCTGATGAGACGCATTACTGAA
>CAZSVG010000086.1:0-5498 GCA_964610195.1 uncultured Candidatus Cloacimonadota bacterium
TCTTCTCCCGGATTGGAACGCTCTTTGAAGACCAGAGAACATTTCGAACAGGCGATCAATGAACAGGTAAAAGTCACCTATCGTCAGGAAGAGAAGAATATCGCTATCATCGGAATACTCAAACAGGTTACTGCTGATGGGATAGAAGTAGAGCAGGAGAAGTCAAAAACAGCAGAGCAGGAGAGCTTCACTATTCCGTTCGAGATGATCAAGAAGGCGCGCACCGTCTATGTTTTTAAAGGTAAAAAAGGAGAATAAATATGGCAGCCAATATAACGTCGGTAATCATGGAATTAGCAACTACCAAACAGATCGATCGGTCAAAAATAGAAGAAGAAATCAAGAGCAGTTTATATACAGCTATATCAAAGAAATTACTCCCCGAGAATGAACTGGAAATTATCGCTGACTTTGAGAATGACAAATTAGTAGCCAAAATGAAAAAGCTGGTTGTGGAAGAAGACATGAAGCTTGGTGATATTTCATTAAAGGACGCTTTAAAGATCAATAAAAAAGCCAAACTTGGCGATTATCTGCAGGTGGAAGTTCCAATTGTTGATTTCGAACCGAAAATTATCAATATTGCCAGAAAAACCATCCAGGAAAGGATCCGGAAGATTGAAGAAGATCGGATCATTTTCGACTATGAGAAGCAGAAGGGACAGATCGTATCAGGAAAGATCCGTACTGTTGATTATAATGGTTATAAGATCGATATCGGTTATACTGATGCTCTTCTACCGGTAGAAGAGCAGGTGGAGAGCGAATATTACCGGGTAGGTGATATTATCAGATCTTATGTGGTAAATATCAGAAAACGCCGCAATGAGGTGATGGTCATCCTCTCCCGTAACCGACCTGAATTCGTGCAAAAACTATTCGAATTGGAGATTCCGGAAATTCTGGATGGGGATGTGGTGATCAAAAAAATAGTCAGGGAACCGGGGATCAGGACAAAAGTCGCTGTTTCCGCCTTGAAAAAGAATATTGATCCGGTGGGGGCCTGCTTTGGCAAAAATGGCACCCGAATTGATATGATCCGAAAGGAGTTACACGGTGAGTTGATTGATGTCATCTCCTGGGATGAATCACCGGAACAGTTGATCGCCAACGCCATCGGCAATGATCTGGTAGATAAAGTCTATCTATCTGACAGAGGAAAGTTTGGAAGAATAGTGGTTTCCGAAAAGAATAAAAACCTGGCTATCGGAAAACAGGGAAAGAATGTTCGTTTAGCAGCCAAACTGACCGAATATAGCCTGGATATATTTACTGAGGAGGAATTCGAGGAAAAGATAGCAGAAGAGAGAAGAATAACCAGTCATATTTCCGAGCTGGACGGTGTTACACCAAAGATCGCCGAAATCCTGAAAAAACATGGTTATACCTCTGTACAGGACATTTTTAAAGCATCTGTTGATGAATTATGCAGTATGGAAAACATCGGTGAAAAAACCGCTCAAAAGATCAAGGAATCGGCAGAATTCTTCTAATGCCCAACCGTTCATCCAGAGCAGATCATGTACCGATCAGAACGTGTGTTGTCTGTAAGAAAAAAGATGAGAAAAAAAAGATGATTCGTTTGACCATCTCAGAAGACGATCTGATCTATGACTGGCAGCAGCGACTCCCCATGCGGGGATATTATGCCTGCAACGTCAATGATTGCCTCTTATTGCTGGATAAGTGGTTAAAAAGAAGAAAACGTGTTAAGAAAGATAAAAGAGAGAAAAAATATTGATGATCAAGAGAACAGAAGAGAAAAGACAGGGCAAGAACCAGGGAACCGATATCGGTAATTGGCATGCCATTTCTGCTCTCCTCGGCTTTGCCAATAAAGCGGGTAAGCTGAAATTTGGACTTTCAGCCTGTTATCAGTCCTGCGCCCATAAGAAAGCCAAACTTATACTATTGGCCAGTGATCTGGGTGAAAATACCATTCGCAAGATCGAGCTGATCATCAAACAGAACAGAATCAAGACAATCGTATATGGAACGAAAGAACAATACGGATTGTTATTTAACAGAAGTAATACCGGCCTGATCTCTGTAGAAGACAGGGATTTTGCTGCCGGTATAGAAAAGGTAGTTGCCTAAGATATAGCCTGGAGGAAAATTGGGTATCAGAGTTCATGAACTGGCAAAAGAGTTGAAAATATCAACTACTGCTCTCAAGACGCATCTCAAGCATCTGAATATAGAAGCCAAATCTCCCTTTACTTTATTGGAAGATGACGTAGTAGAAAAGATCAGGGGAATTTTTAAATCAGAACGAGATAATATCAAACGCATCGAAGCAGACCGCCGTCGCATCCACGATCTGAAGAAAAAGCAGAAGCAGGAAGAGCAAGAAGCAGAAGAAAGACGTAAGGAAGAGTTAGAAGCCAAAAGAAAGCTAGAAGAAAGCAAGAAAAAGGCTCCTGTATTCGTCGAAAAGCCGATATCTAAACAGAAAGATACCGAAGAGACTCCGGTTAAAGAAGATAAGAAGACAAAAGCAAAGACGGCAGCCGAACAAGAAACCAGAGAAAAACCGAAGAAAGATGATGCCAGAACCAGAGAAATAAAAGCAAGAATAGAAAAATCCAAGGCAAAAACCAAACCCGTTGTAACCGAGAAAAAACCGCCGGAAATCCCGGTCCCTGTTGTGGAAGAGGTCGGAACAAAACAATTAGCCAAGGTTATCAAGAAGACTGAAAAGAAAGAGCTGGAAGAGAAATCAAAACATCTACAAGCTAAACTAAAATTCAGTAAGAAGGGTAAGGGAAAAACCAAACCTGAACCTACTGAATTAGAGGAAGCAGAGATAAGTCGCTCGATCAAACAGACTCTGGCCAAACATAAAAAGAAGAAATACAAGAAAGATGATAAGAAAAATCAGGAAGAGATTCCTGATACCAATGAACTGGTAGTAAGTGAATATACATCGGTCAATGAACTGGCTAAAATGATGGACATCTCCCCTACGGAAATTATCGCTAATTTCTTCAATATGGGTAAGATCGTAACTATCAATCAGCGACTGGATAAAGAATCTCTGGAGATGATCTGTGATGAGTTTGAGTTCAATGTCTCTTTCGCTGAAGAATACGGAACCGATATCATCGTTGAAGCTACTGAGAAGCATAAAGATGTCAAGCAACTCGCACGGCCACCTATTGTGACTATCATGGGACATGTTGACCATGGCAAGACCTCTATCCTTGATGTGATTCGCTCCACTAACGTCATTGCCGGTGAGGCTGGTGGTATCACCCAACATATTGGTGCTTATCAGGTTGAATACAAGGGTCACAAGATCACCTTTATCGATACCCCCGGTCACGAAGCATTTACCGCTATGCGAGCCAGGGGTGCCCAAATAACGGATATTGCCGTGATCGTTGTGGCGGCTAATGATGGTGTGAAACAGCAGACCGTGGAAGCTATTGATCATGCCAAAGCTTCCGGAGTTGAACTGGTAGTGGCCATCAATAAGATTGACCTCAAAACAGCCAATGTTGACAAAACTATCACCGAACTATCAAAACAGAATGTTTTTCTGGAAAGCTATGGAGGAAACACTCTTTGGACCACCTGTTCTGCCCTGAAAGGGGAGGGGATCGATGACCTGCTGGAAGCTATCCTGCTAACTGCTGAGATGAAAGAGCTGAAGGCCAAGTATGATGTGCCGGGTAGCGGAGTCGTCATAGAAGCAGAAAAAGATAGCCGGATAGGCTCTTTGGTCACTATCCTGATGAAGGAAGGTAAGATCAAGAAGGGTGATGCTGTTGTATGTGGAGCTACGTATGGTAAAATCCGCAAGATGGAGAACGAACGTGGACAGGAAATAAAAGAGATCGGGCCATCAGATGTTGCCCTGGTATATGGATTAAATAGTGTACCCAAAGCGGGAGACGTCATCAATAAGGTCGATAGTGAAAAAGTAGGCCGACAGATCAGTATGGAACGAAGACAGATTCGTCATGAACGTGAAAAATATATCGGCCGAACAAATCTTGATAATCTCTATGAAAAGATCAAATTGAAAGAGATGAACGATCTAAAATTGATCGTAAAGGCTGATACAGATGGTTCCTTAGAGGCTTTTTGTGATTCATTATTGAAATTATCGACCGAAGATGTTCTGGTTAATATCATCCATAAGAGTGTTGGTAGTATTGTAGAAGCTGATATAAACTTGGCTGCCGCTTCCGATGCTATTATTCTCGGATTTCAGGTCCGAACAGAAACCAAAGCGAAGAAGATGGCTGAAGACCTGGAGATCGAGATCCGTAACTACCAGATCATCTACGACGGGATTAATGACATTAAACTCGCCCTGGAAGGATTAACTGAACCGGAATTTGAGGACAAGTTCATCGGTTCCGCCATTGTTAAAGAGGTCTTCAGGATCAAAGGGGTAGGAAGTATAGCTGGTTGTGCGGTAGATAAGGGAATAATCAAAAACGATAGTATCATCAGGCTTTATAGAAATAATGGCTTGATCCATGAGGGAAAAATCAGTTCTCTAAAACATTTTGCCAGTGATGTGGCTGAGATTCGAGCCGGAACTGAATGCGGAATTGGAATTCACAACTTCAATGATCTCAAGGAAGGTGATGTTATTGAGGCTTACGTAAAGGAAGAAGTTAAAAAGGGAACATCAGCTGAAAAACCAAAGGCGAAGTAAAAAATGAGTTATCGCATAGCAAGACTGGAAAAAGAGATTTTAAGGATTCTCAACAATGCATTAGTTAATAAGATCAATGATCAGAGATTACAATGGGTAACTATTACCGAGGTAGAACTCTCCCCCGATCTGCAATATGCCAAAGTTTATTTTTCCAAACTCGATGATGAAGAGGATAGTACTGTCAGTGCCCAACTACTGACCAAGGCATCCGGATTTCTGAAAAGAGAGATCGCCGATGCCCATATTTTACGCCGGATACCGGAGATTAGATTTATCTATGATGATACCGGGATTAGGGCAAGGGATATTGAATCATTAATAGATACCCTCTCTTCTGAAGATAAAAAGCAAGATTAAAGATAAAAGCGATCCACAGATACCCGCTGATGATTAGTAACATTATCCGTTTCCGATTCAGTGCGTATCTGTGGGTTTTTTATTTTGGAGATAAGGATGCAAGTAATTGATCATCTTGACGAATTGAGAACAGTTATCAGGTCTGCTGTTGATCGCTTTGATAAAATTGGGTTATTAACCCATAAAAATCCTGATGGAGATGGCCTTAGTACCTGTCTGGCTCTTCAGAACATCCTGGAGGCTGCCGGAAAAGAGGTCAGTATCATCCTCGAAGATGAAGGGCTGGATAGTCTTGATTTTTTAAGGGTAAAGGAACGGACCATCATTTATCGGCAAGAACTCTCCTTTCCCCTGATTTTGATCGTGGATTGCCAAAGTCGTCAACGTCTCGGTAAATGCGGATCTTTGCTGGATAAGGCAGAACTGATCATGGCTGTTGATCATCATCAGGATAATGGAGCAGATG